>CAYZKI010000076.1:0-11451 GCA_964478745.1 uncultured Bacteriovoracaceae bacterium | reverse complement strand
GTCCAGGATGGAGGCGGGGAAGTTCGTCGTCAGCAAGGAGCAGCAGGACATCGCGGACCTGCTCGCGCAGCTCGAGACCGTTTACGCGCTTCTCGCCAACGCGAAGCGAGTCGAGCTGAAGATCCAGCGTCCGGAGGAGCCCGCCTTCGTCGGCATCGACCAGGACCGGATGATGCAGGTCCTTTCGAACCTTCTCGGCAACGCGCTGAAATTCACCCCCGCGGGAGGACGGATCGAGCTGAGAACCTCGCAGTCCGACACCGAGCTGATCATCGAGGTGGCCGACAGCGGCCCCGGGATACCCGCGCGAGACCTGCCGCACCTGTTCGAAAGATACTGGCAGCCGGCGCGCTCGAGGAAGAAGGGCGCCGGGCTCGGGCTCTTCATCAGCAAGGGGATCGTCGAGGCCCACGGCGGCCGGATCTGGGTGGAGAGCGCCGAGGGGCGCGGCTCGCGCTTCTTCGTCGCGATCCCGCTTCCATCCCGCGCGCCGCGGGCCCTCTCGATGGCTTGATCAGGCCGCGGCTTTGCCGGGCCTCATGCCCCGCTCCGCGAGCCTTCGCGCCCGCGCCAGCATCGGCCAGCGGATCAGCCGGATTCCCGGGGACAGGAATGCCCAATAGACCCTGAACCGCTTCCGCGCGAACTCGTCGGTCGCGGAGGCGCGGGTTTCGGTGGAAAGGTAGCATTCCGCGGGACCGATGGGCTCCGCCTTCAGCGTCAGCGCGATCTTCACGTATCGCGGTTCCCGAAACGCCCGGAACTCGCCTGCCGGGATGCTCCGGAACTCCCCGTCCGCCAGCCACGGCTGCGCTCCGGTACCGAGCGCGATCTCGCGGCCGGGAACCTCGTCCAGCACGACCCAGCCGATGGACTTCATCGTGTCGACCATGCCGCCCCCCCATGATGCGCTGACGCCCTTTGAAGACCGCGTTCACCAGACTCGAGCCCGAAATCTCCATCCAGCGGGCGGCGCGAAGCGCCGCTTCCGCTGACGCGGCCACGCGCACGCAGTGATGCTCGCGGACATGATAGTCCGGCATGAACCTGTCCAGCAGGGCCTCTTTCGCGGACGCCGGGCATTGGCCGTAACGAAGCCAGGTTCTCGCCACATAGAGCAGGTACGCTCCGAAGCCCAAGCCCGCGATCCCCGCCAACTTATTCAATGCACGATATTCCTGCGCCATTTGCCGCCCTCCGGAGAAAAAAGGAGCAAAAGACGCGCCTGACCCCGACGGGGCCCTCCGTCATTTCAAGGTTCTTGCATGCGGAACCGGAACGATGAGGTGAAATGACATGAACGACTCGAAGCACAGAATCATTGAAAGCACTGCATGGGGGCTCCTGTTCCTTTGGATCGGCGCTGCCCTGTTGGCCCGGTTCGATTGGGGCGTCGGCCTCATGGGGGCAGGCGCGATCATCCTGGGCGCGCAGCTCTGGCGCTCCAACGCGGGGCTGCGCATCGAAGGTTTCTCGATCCTGCTGGGCAGCCTGTTCCTGGTCGCCGGCGCGAGCAGCCTCCTGGGGCTGGACATCGATCTCTTCCCGCTCCTCTTCATCCTCGGAGGCGTGCTGCTCCTGGCGTCCGCCTGGAAGAACCGCTCCCAAAGGAACTGGATCGGCGCGTTCATCGGACTCGTCTTCCTGGCGGCCTGCGGGGACGACGATCCTCCCAGGCAGCAGCCGGGCATCGTGCCGTCTCCCGTGCCCAGCCCGACGGCGAGCCCGAGCCCCGTCCCGACGCTCACGGCTTGCGAGCTCGCAGGGGGCACCGTCGACTCGGCGAGCTGCTGCCTTTCCACCGGCGACTTCCCCAACCTCTGCAACGTCGGCGCGTGCGGCTGCGGGCCCGATTCGAGCCACACCGTGCTGGTCTGCAACTGCCCCGAGGGGACCTGCTGGAACGGCACGACCTGCGAGTGACGATCGGATCGGTCGATCAACGGGTCCGCGGGACCGGTGCGTTCACTTGAACCACTTCCTGGCCTTGGGCCGGCGATGAGGACATCCCGGCCAGCAGCAGGGGCGGCGCTTGCCCTTGGCCAGGTCCTCGCGTGACCTCTCGATCCGGTGCATCCGCGTCTCGGGCTTCTTCGCGGACGTTACCCAGCAGATCCACTCGTTGCGGGCAAGCGGCGTGATGTTGTCCCAGGCCGCCCGGGACGCGGGGTCGGTGCTCAGGCCCTTCCTGAGGTCCGGGGGCATCTTGTGCAGCGGGCCCGCCGCCGCTCTCGGTTTCGCTTTCGGCATCGGCTTCGGCAAAATCAGTGCTCTCCGTCCGCTTCGGCCATTTTCTTCAGGACGATGGCGATCGTCTTCGCGTCGACGCGCGCAGCTCTCATGAGGGACGCGGCCTTCGCCAGGTCATCGGAGTCGATGGCCTCGAAAAACGCGTCGACCCGATCGATCTGCGCGAGCTTCTCGAGAACGAGGGTTCCTTCGAAGTCCTGTTCGTCCATTCCCCGATGATAGCCCGGCGGAGCCTGAACGCCTAGCGGCGGGGGCCGACGAGACCCCTTGGAGAGTAGCGCCGGATTCGAACTTCAGTCCCGGAAGGCGAGCCTGTTCTTTTTCAAAACTGCCAGAAGGATCGGAATGGACGAAGGACCGATGCCGTGGAAACCGAACAGCTCGGCCGTCGAGATGCGGCTCAGCTGCTTGGGCGTTCGGATCCCGTTGTTGATGAGCGCCCTTTGAGCGGGCCTGGAGAGCTTAGAGAACTCGGGGCTGAGCCCTGAATAATCGAACTCCTCGACCGCCCTGACTGTCTTACGTCTCGATTTCGTTCGGGTCATATCTCAAAACCGTTTGCTCGCGCCGGGGATCGGATGGGGGTAGCTCGGCCATCACCGGCGGCTGGGCCGCGAGCCGATCAGATCGTCCATCACCAGATCGACCTGTTCGGAAGCCTCGGCGGCGACTGCGATCACAGCCGGAGCGGTGTCCCGGAAGTGGCTCCTGCGCGAGATCACCGTGTACTCGGCTGCGATGACGGTCGGAAGAGCCCAGTGCCCGCGATCGTCGGTGTACGCTACCTCAGTGATCTTGTACTCACGGTCGAAACGGTACGCGGAAACGAGCGCGCCCTGGATCGGCTCGCCGCGGGAATCGACGACGGTGCCGGACAGCGAGCCGTAGCCGAAATCCTGAACGCGGCTGGAATCGGCGTTCGCGACGCCAAGCGCCGCCGCGAAGGTCATGAGGATCGACAGGGTCAGAAGGTTCTTTCTCATGGGGAGCAGAATTAACATGACGCGGGGGCGGAGTCATCCCTGCGAACGGCGCGACCTGTTCCTCAATTCGCCGGGCGTCACGCCGAAGCGCGCCCGGAAGTTCCTGAGCAGGACCTCGCTGCTCCCGAAGCCGACCCGGTGCGCGATCTCCTTGACCGACAGCTCGGTCGAAAGGATCAATCGCTCGGCTTCGTTGATGCGGACCAGGTTGACGTACTTCGCCGGAGTCCGGCCCACGGTCGCCTTGAAGTCGCCGGCGAACTTGGAGCGCGACACGCCCACCGCGGAGGCCAGCGATTCCAGGCTCCATTCCCGCGCGTAGTCGGAGTGGATCCGTTTCAACGCCTCGCAGAGGAACGGCGATTCGAGCGCCCGCAACGGCCCGCCCGCGGCCTGGCCGGCGTGGGCGCGCGCGTGCCGGAGGATGCAGACGAAGAGGATGCGAAGCAGCCCGGAGATGATCAGCTGATGCCCGATGTTCCGATCCCGGTGCTCGATCGAGACCATGCGGACGATCTGCTCCATCTGCGGATCGGCGCGATCGCCGGTGCGCAGCAGGATCTTGCGCGGCAGGGCGTCCAGCAGGAGCTCCGTCCCGATCTCCGAGAGCGAGAACGCGCCGCAGATGAAATCCGTCTCCCGCCCGCCTCCTCCATACCGGATTCCGGGCGGGGGCCGGGAGGAGAGCTGCAGCATCTCCTGATCCGAGATGATCGCGGAATCCGGGTCGTCGCAGAGCGTGTGCGCGTCCCCTCGCGGGAAGATCACGAGGTCCCCGGGCAGCATCCGCTCCGTCCGGCGCGACGGATCCTTTCCCAGGGCGACGAAGCAGTCGCCGCGAACCAGCAGATGGAAGATCACTTCCCTCTTTCGCGCGGTGCAAACGCCCCAGGGAGCCCGCAGATTCGGGGTGAGAAAGATGCGGCCCTCGAACCGCGACCTTTCGATGAGATCCATGATGAAGTCCACGGAACCTCGTTAGCATGGACGAATAGTCAATCCAAAGCGACTAAACATCTATCATCGTACATTCTTTCGCGACTGGTTATCCGATAGGCTCGAAGTCATGAATCCGAACAAGGCACTTTGGGAGAAGGGCGACTTCACCAGGATCGCAGCCACCATGAGGCGAAGCGGCGAGGAGCTGGTCAGGAAGCTGGGAGTGGGCCGCGACACCGGGATCCTCGACCTGGGATGCGGCGACGGCACGACGGCGATTCCCGCCGCCAAGCTCGGCGCCCAGGTCCTCGGAGTGGACATCTCCAGGCCTCTGGTCGCCGCGGGCAATCGCCGCGCCCGGGAGGCCGGCCTTTCCAACTGCTCCTTCCAGGAGGGGGACGCGGCCGACCTGTCCTCTCTTCCCGATCACTCGTTCGATCTCGTCCTGTCGGTCTTCGGCGCGATGTTCGCCCAGAAGCCCTTTGAAGTGGCCAGCGAGATGGTGCGGGTGACGAGACCCGGAGGCCGGATCGTGATGGGCAACTGGATCCCCGGCGATCCGACGCTCGTCGCGCAGATTCTCAGGATCAGCTCCGCGTACGCTCCCGCTCCGCCGCCGGGGTTCGTCAGCCCGATGACCTGGGGCCAGGAGGAACACGTGACCGAAAGGTTCCTGGCCGCCGGAGTCAGGCCGGAAAAGATCTCGTTCGAGAAAGACTCGTTCGTCTTCGAGTATCCGGGAGCGCCCAAGGAGTTCGTCGCGACTTTCAGGGAGTTCTACGGCCCCACGATGAACGCGTTCGACTCCGCCGCGAGCGCGGGCCGCGCCGACGACCTCCAGCGGGAGCTCGAGGAGCTCTTCGAGGCGCAGAACCGGAGCGGAACCCCGAACGCGACGACCATTGCGGCGACCTATCTGAGAGTCACGGTCGGCGTCTGACCATCGCGGAAGACAGCGAGCACGGGCTCGGCCGCGGCTAGCTCCGCCAGGGTTCACATCTCGCTTTCCTGCGGACCCGGAAGGGTGACCTTTGAACCGCATTTGCGTCCGGGTCTGCCTATCGCTCTCCTGGCGGCAAATTCAGAGCGCCGCTCGGCATGCCTGCCGAGGACCTGGACTTCTGCGATCAACTCATGTAATATCATTAGTTACATGAAACAGAATAGCAGGTTGTCAGGGGTTTTACACGTTTTACTGCATATGGCTGAGGTGAGGGGCCCGGTAACATCCGAGAAGCTCGCAACGGCGATGGACACCAACCCTGTTGTGATCCGACGCCTCCTGGGCGGCCTGCGCGAGCGTGGATGGGTGACATCGGACAAGGGACATGGCGGCGGATGGCGTCTGAGCTGCGATCTCAAGGAGGTCACGCTGGGCGACGTGCATCGCGGGTTGGGTTCGCCCGCGCTTTTCACGATCGGACACCGAGGTGAGAACCCTTCCTGCCTCATCGAGAAGGCGGTGAACTCCGCGCTTGAGGATGCATTGGGCGCCGCCGAAGCCGTTCTCATGAAGCAGTTGGACCAGGTTTCACTCGCGTCCCTGTCCAAGAAGTTCCATGAGCGCCTCAGCGCGCGCGGTGAGTGCAAGAGAGGAATCAAATCTCATGCAGTATGATTGTGTCGTCATCGGTGGAAGTTTCGCAGGCCAGTCCGCTGCGATGATCATTGCTCGTGGCAGGCGCACGGTTTGCGTGGTCGACTCGGGACTGCCCCGCAACCGTTTTACGGCGGCATCCCATGGTTTTTTCGGCCGCGACGGAGCGCCCCCTCTGGAGATGATCGCCGAGGCGAAGGCGAAGCTGCTGGCCTATCCTTCCGTCGCGTGGAGGTCGGGAGAAGCGCTCGCGGTTCGAGGCGACGATCGCATCGGATTCACGGTGGATCTGGCTTCAGGCGAGAAGCTCAGCGCCAGAAAGATCATTCTCGCCTGCGGAGTCAGCGATTCGCTGCCTGATGTACCGGGCCTCTGGGAGCGATGGGGGCACACTGTCAATCATTGTCCTTATTGCCACGGTTATGAGTTCGGAGGGGCGCCGCTTGGGGTTCTCAATGCCATGCCTCTTTCTTCTCACCAAGCGCTCCTCATTCCGGAGTGGGGGCCGACGACGTTCTTCCTGGACGGGGGCGCTTCACCCGACGAGGAGACGCTTCGAAAGCTGAAGGCGCGCGGAGTGACCATCGAACCTTCTCCGGTCGTCGGGCTGGAAGGTGAAGCGCCTCAGCTCAGCGGCGTGCGACTGGCCGATGGGCGCGTGATCCGGATCGTCGCGCTCTACACCGCGTCTACCGTCCGCGTTCATCCTCTCGTTTCACAGACGGGATGCACGATCGATGACGGGCCGATGGGTCAGGTCATTCGGACCGACGAGTTCAAACAGACCACGGTGCCCGGAGTGTATGCGGCGGGAGATACGGCCCGCATGCCCCACAATGCGACGCTCGCCTCCGCGGATGGAGTGATCGCGGGGTCCGCAGTACATCGGGCTTTGGTTTTTGAGCCTTTGGGGTGAGGCGGCCGCGCTGCCGGTACACGATTCGCGAAAGTGGCACAGGCTCCTGCCTTGTCTCACACCGCCGGCTTCGCAGGCGGACGCATCACGCTTGTGAGACGCCAGGGACCACTTGCTAAATATTGGGGAGTATTTTGAGGAAAATGGCGGACCCTAGCACCCGTATATCGAACTCTTGTTCTCCAAAGCTCAAGCCAATTGGTAAACGATTTCAATCTCTTATCTTCGCCTCGCTAGTGCAATTTTGAAATCAGGCGATGGAGAGCATTGTTCTCCGAATCGAAGCGTTCTCCACCCAGTGAGCTCCTCAGTGGATCCACGCTATTCTCTGCAGAGCGCCACTCATGTACCATGAGTATATGCCGCCAGGTTTGTTCATGTTCTCGTCGTTTATCTGGATTGCTCTCACATTCCTTGGGTGTGCCTCCTCCACCCTGAATCGAAATCCGGCATGCGTATCCACGGAGCCGATGGTCTTTTTCAACATTTCTGACAGCCACGTAATTGTACCCACGGACAAGAACACCTGGCGCCTTTCCAAAGACGGGCTACACATTCTGCAAGATACGATTGAGCGCGTGAACGGTGAAAACCCGTCGTTTGTCTTCCTGTCGGGAGATGTAATGGAGGGCAAATACCACGGAATGAAGAACCTAGGTGCCGCGTATGATGCTCTGACCAGGATCAGAGCACCTTGGTTTGTCGTAGCCGGCAACCACGATGGAAAGTACATCAAGAAGGAAAACACCATCGACGAGTTCGACAAGAAGCGATTTTTTGAACGATTCTCAGGGCACGGGCCTACGGCTGAGCAAGGGTACTGGAAGAAGGATATCCCACATTCGAAACTGACTCTGATCGGCCTGAACACGTCGATAGACGGTAGCAGCAGCGGATTGGTTGATAAACCGCAGCTTGATTGGCTGGATTCGGTTCTCCGAGAAGTCTCGGACGATCGGCTGGTCATGATCATTGCTCATCATCCGCTTGTTGTTTTCAATCCTTCTATCCTCGATGCGGACAAAAAGGTTCTTGAGATATTTGTGATCTCGAACCACGAAGAGGTCCGATCAGTGCTTGAGCGTCATAGAAGAAAGGTGCGCTTCGTCCTCACTGGGCACACGCACTCTCCGGAATACCTGGAGCACAACGGCATACATTATATCGGCACGCCCTCGATTAACTCATGGCCCAACCGGTTCACCCGTTTCGAGCTCAGAGACGGAACGCTGAGCTGGGAGCACATTCCAATCTCCGACGAGAAGATGATCGCGGAAGCTTGGCGAAACCTTTCAAGCGAGTCGCCCTTCAAAGATGCACTGAAGAGCGACGAAGCGCTTCGCGCCTATTTCACCCATGGACCGATGAGCGGTAAGGTCAGAGTTGACTGCTTGAACACTTTGAACGCCGACTAAGGACTCTGAAAAGTTCGAGCCCATTTGGGTCTGACACGGTTTCTATGAGAGCACGCCGCGTATGTCATTGATAGTCTGGAGTTCGATGAATCTGAAAAATGGCGGACCCGCCAGGGTTCGAACCTGGGACCTTCAGATCCGTAGTCTGACGCTCTAATCCAACTGAGCTACGGGTCCACACCGGAAAAATCTGAAGAGGTTCCCAGGGATACACGAAACCAGCGCGAGGCGCAAAGGCAAAAAGTCGGGCTTGCCCGGCTCCGCTGGCGGAGCGACTCGGCGCTCCCCGTTCGACGACAGGCCCGCCGTTATCCCCTGTCCATCCCTTCGACAATCCCTCAAGGTCTCGTCGCCCGCCAATGGTGCTTGTCCGAAAAAACTGCTGAATTTCCAGCGACTTCCCTATGGCCCCACGCTTGCTCATTGTCTACAATTGAGACGCTATGAATACCCCTCGCGCCCTGAAAATCCGGATCCTCGCTGCCTGCCTCGGAGTGGCTTCGATCGCCGCTCTCCCCGCCTGCCGCCTGGAGAACGGCTCGTTCCAGCAAGACGGGCTTTTCGACTGCACGGGCCCCACGGTTCCGCGCGCGGGGACTTCCTCGATCGCTCTTCGCGCGACAGGTACTCCCTTTGAAGTCCTGGGCCAGTCGTTCACGGCAGCCGCCAACGGAAAGCTTTCCACCGTCACCCTGAACCTGGGCCGCGCCCGCGCCGCCGGCGCCGCGAACGCCGAGGCCCCCTTTCTCGCGACCGTGACCCTCGAAGTCGACCTGGATTACAATGGCGCGCCGGCCGACCGCATCCTGGGAACCGCGACCGTTTCAGGCCGCCGCTTCGCCTCGAGCGCGATCAATGCCACGCAGCCGTTCACCTTCACGTTCAACCCCCCGATCGAGCTTCGCCAGAACCAGGTCTACTGGCTGCGCCTCAACTCGGATTACGCCATGCGCGCGGACCTTCAGCTGCTTTGGGCCACTGACGTTACCGGCGCCTACACCCGCGGCCAGGCCGCGTACCGCACGGGCCTCCGCTGGGATGACGCCGCGATCGGAACTTCCACCGATTTCGTGTTTCAGCTAAGCTGCCAGCAGTGGGATCCCTTCGCGACAACGACGACGACAACGATTCCCCGCACTTCCACCGGCCGGTGAACGCGGGCGCTTTCTCTTTCGCCATCGCGCTCGCGCTGGCGCTCACGATCATGCTCGGCGCTTCGGGCTGCGGCGACGGCCCATCCACGAGCTCGAGCTCCACGACGACGACCGCCGCGAGCTGCGCGGCCGGAACGGCCATCATCATCGTTTACGACGGCTACTTCCAGAACGTGTGCGGCTGCAGCGAGCCCTCGGAGATCGTCGCCGTCCCCAATCTTTTCACCTGCACCGTGAGCGCGGGCACCCAGGTCACGTTTCTTTTCAGCCGCGGCGCCACGAGCTCGCACCAGATCCTGCCCGTCGGCACGCCCGCCATCGACCCGAGCGCGGTCTCGAATCCCAAGATCCATCCCTGGGGCCTCGCCCACGTCGTCAATCTTCCGTCGGTCGGGACGTACCTCTTCGAGGATTCGTTCGTCCCGGGCTCCCAGGGCCGGCTCGTCGCCCTCTGAGCGGAGCGGAAAAACTTTCCCGTTAAATGGCTGAAATCCCCGTCGATAGGTGTCTTGGACATTCCAGGGAGGGAAGCCAAGATGAGCACTGCGAACACGAAGAAGAACTCGAACAAGAACACCGCCGAAACCGCCGCGAACAAGAACGCGTCGGGCGAAGCGACCGCTGAAGTGCTTTATCAGCGCCTCGGTGATCGCTGGTTCGCCTTCTCCGTGATCGACGACGAGGTCTTCGTCGGCTCCATGACCCCGGAAGAGATCCAGGGCAAGGCGCCCGCCGCCCAGAAAACCTTCAAGATCACCGGCAACTCCTGACCCGGGCGTCGAAATGACCCGGGATTCAGGCACCCAGAACAAGAAACTTCGAGCGGAGGTCGAGGCCCTTCGGGCCAAGGCCTCCGAGCTCGTTCTCAAGGACCCCAGGAAAGCGGCCACGATCGTCACCGCCTGGGTGAACCAGCCGGCCGCCGGCGCCAAAAAACCCACGCCCGCCGGGCCCGCCGCCCCTTCCCACCCGTCAATCAAGCAACTGAAGAAAAAAGCAGGCTGATTCCCTATACTCTTTCTGAGTTCAAGTTCCTCACGGCTGAGGGACGAAGAAGCAAGAGAGAGAAAGGGAGTTCGCGAGTATGACTTTTCTGCGCTTTGGCCTGACGGTTTTCCTGCTCGTTTTCACGACGGACACGGCTCCGCTGAGCCCCGAGGCGCAGGCCGCGACGACCTCGATCGCGCTCGACGAGGCGCTGAACGAAGTCGAGGCTCCCCTGCCCGAGCTCGAGATCGAGCCGGTGCCCGCCGACGGAGCCGGGACGAGAACGTCGCGCCTCAACCGCAAGCCCGGAATCCTGCACGCGCCGATCTACGACGACCAGGCGAACGCCGCAGAGCCGAACGGCCTGATCATCGACGAGATCGACCACCAGGCCGAAGAGCCGTCGGAAGAGTAAGTTCAAAGATAGAAGATCGAGATATCGCCCTTGTCCTTGTGCGCGTGCTCCGAGTACGCGTGAAGGAAACGGACGAACTGCTGGTACGCCGGGTACCACGACATCTCGCGGTCGACGGCGCAGCCGAAGCGCACATAGCGCTGATGGTTCTCGATCGAAGGGCTCGAGTTCTCGATCTTCGCGAGGATCTCGAGGTAGGTGTCCTGGCTGAAGTAGAGACGGATCGGGATTTCCTTGAGGTCCTTGGGCCACGGGCGATCGGCGTCGTAGGGGATCTGGAACGAAAGGCCGTCCTCGCTGACGTCGATCAGCTCGATGGGGCACATAGCCGTGTCTGCGACGACCGAATAAACGCTGATGAGGTGACGGAAGAAGATGCGCTCGGTCTTGCGGCGCTTCTCTTCGAGGCGCTGGGCGCGGGCCTGGCCGAAGTCGACGACCGCCGTCCCGCTCGAGCTGCCGCCCGGGGTGCTGCTCTTGCCGCCGTTGATAATTCCTTTTGGGCCGTTCCCTGTCCCTGTGGGCATACTCGATTCCTCCAAGGGACCTTTCGGTAGCAAATCAGAGGCCCTTGATGAGCAAATAATGCCCAGGGATATCAAGCAGCTGGAGAAGGAAACGGGCGCTCGTCAGGCGCCGATCTGCGCGACTTCCTGAATCTGATCGAGCATATTCAAGAAGGCGACGAGCGCCTTGTGCTGGGCGGAGTTCTTTTCGGTCAGCTCAGCGCCGACCTTTCGAACGCCATCGCCCTGCGTCAATCGCATGACTTTGACCTTGAGCGGGATGTACAGG
>CAYZKI010000075.1:9565-11464 GCA_964478745.1 uncultured Bacteriovoracaceae bacterium | reverse complement strand
GGCTGACACAGGCCGAAATTACACAGGTTTTATGCGAATAGTCCGTGAAATCAGCTGGTTCGGGCCTTGCTCTAGCTTCATGTTGAACCATGAAGCGGCAAAGAGCTCCGAAAACCTGGATTCTCGCGGCGTGGGTGGCCCTGGCCCTCGGCCTGAGCGGCTGCCTGAACGGCAACGGCGATACGTTCGGCCGCTCCGGGCCCCAGAGCCAGCGGGCCAAGCGCACTCCGGTGGCGGGGATCCCCGAGCGTCCGGGGGCGATTCCCGCGAACGCGGCGATCTCGCAGCTCAACCCCGACTGGACCTTCATCGGCGTCGAGGCGCTCGAGCACGTCTTCCGTCAGGAGTTCAAGATCACGGGCACGAACCGCGATCCGGCCGCCGAAGCGGAGGTCCTGACCGCGCTCGACGGGCGCCGGATGGACCTCGGCGGCAACAATTACGCGATGGGAATGTCCGAGAGCCTCGGGCCGGAGCCTTCGAAGTTCCGTTCCCTGGTGGAGATCTCGACCTCTGCCTGCAACCTCGCGGTTCGCGACCCGCTGGTCCGTCAAAAATTTTTCCCCGAGGTCTCGTCCTCGAGCGACCTGACGGCCCTGGGTACCGTTTACGACGTCGCATTCCTGCGGCTCCTGGGCAGGTACCCGGAACCCACCGAAAAGGGTATTCTAGGACGTATGGTCACGGATCTTCGCGCGCAGGGCTCCACGCTGGAAGGACAGCTCCTGGGAGTCTGCGCGGTCATCCTCAACACGCTGGAGTTCACGCACGGGCGATAGGCCCGGCGCGGAGATGGGTGGGGGAATGCGATTGAAGATCAGGCTCCCTCGATACGGACTTCCTCTCCTGGTGCTCGCGCTGGCCGCGGCGGGTTGCGACAACAACTCGAACCGGAGCCCGCGCCTGCCGAACGCCCGGCGCGCAGGTCCGTCGGGCTCCGCGCAGGGCGCTCTCCCGGTCGTGCCGTCGCGCGAGTACTCGGGCAAGGAGCTCATCCAGGCCACTTCGCTCGCCGCGAAGTCCGTACTGAGCCGCACCGCGAGTTACGATCTCGAGATGACGCCCGCGAGCGCGGGGTACGACGCCTACAAGACCGTCGTCGCGAAGTTCCTGGGAGAAGGGGAGAACCTGGAGCGTTTCCGCACGCGCATGATGGAGGAGCACCGCCGCTACCTCAAGATCGGCGGCGCGAACCCCGCGAGCAACGTGGATTTCGACATGCCGGCGCGCATGGGGACGTTCCTCGTGCTGAACGACCTCGATTACCGCCAGATCCTCACCGGCAAGGTCTGCATCTCGAAGGCCACGTGGCAGCCAGAGCCGTGCGACACTTTCCAGTCCAACCCGGGCGCGGCCGAGCAGCACGCGGCCGGCGTCCTTTCCACTCGCGCCTTCCTTTCCATGCACAAGGGGCGCTCCGCGTTCAACTTCGGGCTCGTCAAGGAGGCGTTCCAGAAGTTCGCCTGCGCGGAGTACCCGGATCCTCTCGACGCCGGGACGCCGCGCGGCCAGGTCGGAAACAGCGTCCATCCCTGGGGAAGCAATCCCTCCTGCCATTCGTGCCACCGCTCCATGAACCCGAAGGCGCTCCCGTTCTACAATTTCAAGCCCGACGGGTTCTTCACGGACCAGGTCACGGCGAGCACCCGTCGCGACGACAATTCGGCTTCGGTTCCCGGCGACCTGTTCGAGCCCGGCGCCGATCCGCGCGTGATGGGCAAATCGATCCGGACGCTTTCGGACCTCGCGCAGGTCTACGTCGAGGATCGCCGGTTCGCCCAGTGCATGACCCGGCGGTACGTGAACTTCGTGTTCGGGCGGTCGTACGACGCTCCCCTGCCCGAGCAGCTGGAGTACCTGGTCGATGGCTTCATCCGTTCCGGATACAATGTGAAGACC
>CAYZKI010000075.1:6353-9555 GCA_964478745.1 uncultured Bacteriovoracaceae bacterium | reverse complement strand
GTGCCATGAGCCGCGGCAAGCTGGATCCGAAGAGCATCGAGGCGAGGCGCGATTTCCTCAGGAAGGCGGCCCTCATCCTGGGAGCGGCGAGCATCTCGCCGCTCGATCAGCTCGGGATCTTCCGCATTCTCAGGAACTCGGTCCTGCCGGACGCGCACGGCGCGATCGGCGGCTCGGCTCCGGTCGACTTCTTCATCGATTTCTCGGCCCGCGCGAGCTTCCCTTACTGCGACCTGTTTCCCCCGCCGTTCTTCATGCGCTCCGACGTCGATCAGAGCCGCGGCTGCAACTGGACCGAGATGAGGAACGTGGATCTTCCGGGCGGACGCCGCCTCATCCTCACGCCGCCCTCGTACGGGCTCGAGGCGCTGGCCGCGAACGTCGCTTACTTCGACTCGATGACCGACGGGCACCGGCAGCATCGCGACATCTGGAGAGGCAGGCTCGCGGGCCATCAGCTCGACCGTACGGATCTCGGAGCCGAGGGCAACGCCGGGAGAGTGGGGCCGACGCTCGGCGCGCTCTTCGGCGCGCGCGCAGCGGCCATGCGCCCGAATAACGCCCCGCTGATCGGCGGCGTGATCAAGGAGGCGCCGCAGACGGGCGAGAGCTACGCGGATCTTCCGCAGCTGACGAAGCTCCAGCCCGGGATCGCGCAGCTCAAGGGCATTTTCCAGACGCGCCCGACGGTGACCACCAACGCCGAGCTCCGGCGCATCCTCGACGCGGTCAAGGAGATCAACCAGTACCAGAGCGACCAGCGGCTCAAGCTGCGCGTCCAGAAGGTCGATGCCGCGAAGACCGCGAGCGACCAGGGCATCGCGCTGATCAGCACCACGCGCACGATCGATATCGAGGCCGAGTACAACTCGCTCGCCTCGGCCTTCCATGTCCCGACGGACATCTCGGAGTTCAACGCCGCGAGATACGCGGCTCTCAACGACTCGATCGGCGGCGAGTACGGGCTGGGCGACCCGATGATCGGCGAGACGTTCCTCAAGCTCTTCCTGGGCTTCAAGCACAACCTGATCGCATCGGGAACGGTTCACGCGAGCCTCGGCCATTTCCACCGCGACGTGCTTCCGAACGCGGAGAAAGGCGGCGGGCGCGGGCCACGCGCCTCCGAAAGCTACATGGCCAAGCGCCTGGTGGCGCTCTGCACGGCGGCGAAGAACGCCCCGCATCCGTTCCGGCCCGGAAAGACGGTCTTCGATCACATGCTGATCATGCTGTCGACCGACGGCGGCCGCGGCCCGAGCTTCCATAACTACGACGGCGACACCCAGCGCGGCGATTACAACTGGGACGAGATGAACTTCCGAAACGGCGTCGTGCTGATCGGCGGAGTCGTCAAGGGAGGCTACCTGGGCGACGTGCCGTACTACCGGAACGGCGACTGGCGCGCGGTGGAGGGCTTCGACCGCAACACGGGCGCGAAGAGCGCCGGCGCGCGCGTCTCCTCCGCCTCGATCTACAAGACCGTGGCGATGACCCTGGGGATCCCGGACGCCGATCTGAGGCGCTATATGCGCGAGTATTACAACGACCCCGTCGTGCCGGCCCTGATCCATACGTGATCAAAGCGTGGACACTGCCCAGGGTGTAGACGTTTTTCAGCGGCCTCGATCCCGGCAAAGCCCGTGATTCCGGAGGGTTGGAGCCCGCGCCCCCGGCCCGTCTCATGCAATGAACATGGGTACATAGACGGGATTTAACGGTGGGTCAAATCAGACACAGCTTCAGCTTCATTCTGTTCCTCGCGCTTACGGCACTTTCGGTCACCGCCTGCGGTACCGAGACCCGCACTCGCCGCGGCTCCTCCTCGAACCTCGTGGAAGGGGGATCAAGCGGCGGGAGCTCGGGCGGGTCTACCGGTGGCGGCGCCGCGAACTTCGCGGCCGCGCGCGCGGTGCTCAATAACCGCTGCGCGGAATGCCATGACAACTTCCTCAGCATGAGCGAGGCCCAGTTCGTGAGCCTCGGATACGTCGTCGCTGGTTTCCCGGGGAACTCGCAGCTCTTCCAGCGGATCCGCGGGGCGGGCGTCACGCCTGCCATCGAGGATATGCCGGACAACAGGCCCGTCCTGACCACCTCCGAGATCAACACGCTTCGCGTCTGGATCGAAGGGCTCTGAGCGCTTCCGGCCCGGGTCAGGCGGTCACGACGATCTTGCCGAAGGCCGCGCGGCTCTCGAGCTTCTCGTGGGCGAGACGGAGGTCCTTCAGCGCGAACGTCGAGTCGACCACGGGCTTGAGCTTCCCTTCCGAGACGAGCTTGAGGATCCGGATGAAATCGCCCTTGCTTCCCATGGTGGAACCCAGGATCGACAGGTTCTTGAAGAACACCGCCTTGAGGTCGAGCTTCGCGTCGCCGCCCGAGGTCGCGCCGCAGGTGACGAGCTTTCCTCCCCAGGTGAGGCATTTCATGCTGTCGGCGAGCGTATCCTGGCCGACGTGGTCGACCACGATGTCGTAACCCGCGCGTCCGAGGCCCTTGGCGATCTTCCGGGCCTCGTCGCGGAAGGGGACGGCCCTGTACTGGATGACATGATCCGCGCCGAGCGCTTTCGCCTTGGCGACCTTGTCGTCCGCCCCGACCGTGGTGACGACGGTGGCGCCCAGGAGCTTGGCGATCTGGATGGCGGCGATGGAAACCCCGCTTCCGCCGGCCTGGATCAGGACGAGGTCTCCAGGCCTCGTCTCCGCTTTGCGCGTGAGCATCGTCCACGCGGTGAGAAACGGGATGGGAAGGGCCGCAGCCTGGACGGCGCTCAGGCTCGAGGGTCTCGCGATCACGTTCGCCGCGGGAACGACGATGAGCTCCGCGCAGCCGCCGTCGCGATGCTCTCCGAGGATGCCGTAATGCCGGCAGAGCGGATCGATGCCCGAAAGGCACTGCTCGCAGCGGCCGCACGAAACTCCGGGATTCAGCACGACGGGTGAGCCCGCCTTGAGCCCTTCGGAGGCGAGAGCGCTTTCGGCTCCCGGCCCGAGCGACTCGATCACGCCGGCCACGTCGCAGCCCGGGATCAGCGGGAGAGGGAACTGGTGGCCCGGGACTCCCTTTCTCACCCAGAGGTCGAGATGGTTGAGGCCGACGGCCTCGACGCGGACGCGCACTTCCATCGGGCCCGCCACGGGCGCGGGAAGCTGGGTCCACTCGAGCGAATCCGGCCCGCCGTGAGCGGAGACGCGCCAGG
>CAYZKI010000075.1:0-6343 GCA_964478745.1 uncultured Bacteriovoracaceae bacterium | reverse complement strand
TCGGGGCCATCTTATCGAAGGGCCTCTTGCACGCGCTTGGCGATCGCTCCGGCCGAGATGCCGTGCTTCTCGTAGAGCTCCGCGGGCTCGCCGCTTTCGCCGAAGGTGTCCTGGATGCCCAGCTTGATCAGCGGGGCATGAGCCGGAACCTGCGCGAACGCTTCGGCCACGCACGATCCGAGGCCGCCGATCACCGAATGGTCCTCGACCGTGATGCAGAGCTTCGCGCCTTGCGCGGCCTTGCGGGCTCCGGCCTCGTCGAACGGCTTCAAGCAGTGCACGTTGTGGACGTTGAGCGCGATTCCCGCGCCCGCCAGGATCTCGGAGGCCTTCACGGCGTCGGCGACGCTCGCGCCGGTCGCGAAGCAGGTCACGGCGGTCGCGCCCTGTCCCTTCTTCACCTCGTGGATCTTGGTCGGTTCCCACCCCGCGGCGGAGGTCAGGAGATCGGGAAGCGCCTGGCGGGTGAGGCGCAGGTAGGCCGGGCCTTTCCATTTCTCGACCAGGTAATCCATGATGAGCTCGGTTTCACGCGCGTCCATCGGCTGGAAGACGCCCATGGTCGGAAGCGCCCGCATGAGCGCCACGTCCTCGAGGCCCATCTGGCTGTGGCCGTCGTCGCCGATGCCCACGCCGGCGTGCGTGCCCACGAGCCTGACGTTCGCGCCGGCGTAGACCGCGCTCAGGCGGATCGTGTCGTAGCGGCCGGTGATGAACGCCCCGAAGCTCGCCGCGAAGGCGATCTTGTCCGTGAACGCGAGGCCCGCCGCCGTTCCGATCATGTTCGCCTCGGCGATGCCCATGTCGAAGAAACGGTCCGGGAACTTCTTCGCGAAGTGCATCGTCATCGTGGACTTCGAGAGGTCGGCGTCGAGGACGACGATCTCCTTGTGCTTCTCGCCGAGCCTGACCAGCGATTCGCCGAATGCCGCTCTTGTCGCTTTGCCTGCCATGGTCAGTTTCCTTTCACCGCGCGCGCGCGTGCGATTTCCTCGCGAGCTTTCCTCGCGTCGTCGGCTTTCGGGGCCGAGCCGTGCCATTCGATCTTGTGCTCCATGAAGGAGACGCCCTTGCCCTTCACGGTGCGGGCGATGATGAAGACGGGCTTCTTCGAGCCCGACTCGTGGTGCCGGGCGAACTCGTCCAGGCTCTTCTGGATCTGGGCGAAGTCGTGCCCGTCGATGTCGATCACGTGCCAGCCGAACGCGCGCCACTTGTCGGCGACGGGCTCGATCGGCATCACCTGCTCGACCGGGCCGTCGATCTGGCCGTTGTTCGCGTCGAGGATCACGCAGAGGTTCGACAGGCCGAAGTGGGGCGCGGACATCGCGGCCTCCCAGACCTGGCCTTCCTGGATCTCGCCGTCGCCGACCATGCAGTAGACGCGCGAACCCTTGCCGTCCATGCGAAGACCCATCGCCAGGCCCTGCGCCACCGAGAGTCCCTGCCCGAGCGAGCCCGTCGAGGCCTCGACGATCGGAAGCCTCGCGCGATCCGGGTGCCCCTGCAGCCGAGCGCCGGTCTTGCGCAGGGTCTTGAGCTCTTCGACAGGGAAGAAGCCCTTCTTCGCGAGAATCGCGTAGAGCGCCGGCACCCCGTGCCCCTTGGAGAGCACGAACCGGTCGCGATCGGCCTTCAAGGCGCCCGCTTCCGCTCCTCGCATCTCGTTGAACCAGAGCGTGGTGAGCACGTCGATGGCCGAGAGACTCCCGCCCGGGTGACCGGACTTGGCCTCTTCGAGCATGTCGATGATCCAGGTGCGAAACTCGTTAGCGAGCGAGTGGAGCTCGGCGGGGGACAGTTTTTTGGAGTGCATGACCTTTTATACACACCGGCACTCGCGCGCGCGACCCCCGAAAACTTTACTGAATTTGTCAATCGGGGTAGGCTCTGGGGTATGCCCAGAAAGTGGTGGGTGCTGGTCTCGGTCGCGTGCGGAACCTTCATGGCGACGCTAGATTCCAGCATCGTCAACATCGCGCTCCCGACCCTGACCAAGAGTCTGGGCACCGATCTGTACCGGATCAAATGGGTCGTCATCGTCTACTTCCTGGTGATCACCTGCCTGCTCCTGCCCTTCGGAAGGCTGTCGGACCAGTACGGCCGGAAGCGCACGTTCCTGACCGGGTTCTTCATCTTCACCGTCGGCTCGGCGTTCTGCAGCATCTCGGGCAGCCTGGGCTCGCTTATCCTCTTCCGCGCGGTCCAGGCCATCGGCGCATCGATGCTGATGGCGAACGGACCCGCCATCATCGCGACGAGCTTCCCGGCGAGCGAGCGCGGCACCGCGCTGGGCGTGATGGCGATGGCGGCGAGCGCGGGCCTGATCTCGGGGCCCAGTATCGGCGGGATCCTGATCGGGAGCCTGGGCTGGAAGAGCATCTTCTGGGCGAACATCCCGATCGGGCTGATGGGGATCGCCCTCGCGTACACGAACCTCACGAAGGAGACGCACCACCGCACGCGCGCGCCGTTCGACTGGATCGGCGCGTTCCTGCAGCTCTTTCTCCTGCTCTCGCTGATCGTACTTTTCGACCCGCCGAACGACTCCATCTCGGGCTCGCTCCCGATGCAGGTGCCGCGCTGGGCGCTCGCGATCTTCTCGGTCGTCGTCGGCGCGATGTTCATCAAGGTCGAGCGCGAGGCCAAGGCGCCGCTCTTCGACCTTTCGCTCCTCGCGAACCGGACCTTCTGGACGGCGAACCTCGCCAGCTTTCTCACCTTCGTCTCGTTCTCGTCGGTCTCGGTGCTGATGCCGTTCTTCCTCGAAGAGGTGCTGAAGTATCCGCCCCAGACCGCGGGCGTCTTCATGACGGCCATTCCGCTCACGATCTTCGTCGTCGCGCCCCTGAGCGGCAAGATGTCGAACCGCATGAGCCAGGAGCTCAGCATCGTGGGCTCGCTGATCGCCGCTCTGGTCCTGTTCGCGATGGCCGGCGTCTTCGGGATGGGCATCCACAACCAGATCAGCAACGGAAGCATCGTGCTCGTTCTCAGCCTGATGGGCCTCGCGCTCGGCCTCTTTCAGACGCCCAACAACAACGCCATCATGGAGGTGGTGCCGCACGCGAAGGTCAGCGCCGCGTCCGCGCTGCTCGCCACGGTCCGCAACCTCGGCATGGTCATGGGCACCGGGCTCGCGACCAGCCTTTTCGCCTGGCGCATGGAGCGAAGCGGCGACTTCGTGGCGTCGCTCCATTTCTCGCACTTCATCGCGGGCCTGATCGCCGTCGGGGCGATGCTCGCGTCCCTCGGCAAGATCCGGCGATCGCCGATGAGAACCGATCATCCCGCGCAGGCCCATCCCTCCAAGGGGCATCTCACTTCAACAAGGGAAAATCACTAGACCCATGGCCTGGAAGAAGAAGGAAAAGCCGCTCACTCCCGAGGAGGCCGTCGAGCACGCGCGAAAGGAGCTCGCTCCCTACTGGTTCGGCGTCGAGCCCATGTTCGCTGCCGTGCAGGATCCCGCGACGGGCCGGGTGACCGCGCACCCGCTCGAGAAGACCTTCTTCGCGAGCCCCAAGCTGATCTTCTTCTTCGATCCGCTGACCCACTCGGGCGCGCAGGCGATGATCTATGCCCGGGAGTGGAGGTCGCGGTTCAGGTCGCTCGGGCTCGAGTTCCTGCTGGCCATCCGCCCGTCGTTCTCGTTCGTCCGCGAGCGCTCCTTCATCCACAAGTACCTCCAGTCCGAGCAGATGGAGGTGCCCGCTGTCATCGATCACGACGGGAAGCTGTTCCAGGCGTTCGGGGTCGACGAGAACTCGCTGCCCAAGGTGATCCTCCTCAATGCCGGGAAGGTGGAGCTGACCGGCGACGGGAAGTCCTGCTGCAAGGGCTTCGAGGAGAAGCTTCACCAGTTCCTGCGCAGGAGCGACCCGGGCCTCTCGCTCGCGCCCGTCTTCGACCCGGCGGCAGCCGGGATCCATTATTCCGTCGACTCGGGCACCATCGACCTCGGTGCGAGGTCAGGGACGAAATTCCCGGCGCCGGGCTTCCAGGTCACCGAGAAGGGCTTCCGCGTCGGAGCGTTCCCGGCGCAAGGGGAGGTCCTGCCGCGGCTGAAACCCGGGGAGTTCTCGCTTCACGGAACCTGGGTCCAGGATGCCGAGAGGATCGCGACCTCCGATTCGAACGCCTCGATGGTGATCCGCCTTCCCGCGGGGGGCCTGAGCGTGATCGCCGAGGCTCCGGCCACGAGCCTCGCCGAAGAGGCGGTCGTCGAGGTCATCGCGGCCGATCGTCCCGCCTGGGACGGCATCGCCGGCAAGGACATGATCCTCTCCGAGGAGGGGAGGTCCCTGCTGAAGCCCTCGAAGCCCGCGGTCCTCGAAACCCTGCGCAACCTGCGCGAGAGCGATCGCCTGATCGTCCTGCGTTTTCCCACCGCGAAGCGCGCGGCCGTGGCTTTGTACTCGCTGCGCTTCGCGACGAGCTCCTGAGAACGGCGGGCGGACCCACCTCATGTCGCTGAGCTCCCTCTTCGACCAGCTTCAGAACGACGCCTTGCCGGGCGTGTGGTCCCGCGGCGTGGCGCTCGCGCGCGAGAAGGCGGTGCTCGTCGATTCCGAGCGGGCCGACGAAGTGATTCTCAGGGTGAAGGCGCCGGGAAAGACGGTGAGCCCTCGAGTCAGCGTCTGGCCGGAGGACGACGACGCCCACTGCGACTGCGGCGACCGCGTCGAGCCGTGCATGCACATCGTGGCGGCGGTGGTCGGGCTGAGGAACGGCTGGGTGAGCGCCTCCGCTCCGGCCCCCGCGCAGACCCGGCTCGTGTACCGCTTCCGCGATCGTGGCGGCGCGCTCGCTTTCGAAAGGGTGATGATCCTGGCGTCGGGGAAGGAGCGCCCGCTCGTTGCGTCGCTCGTCAGCCACATGGGTGGGATCGACTCAGGAAGGATCGCCGAGGCGTCGGTCAGTGCCACGCGCGAGGATTTCAGGATTGACCAGGTGGTCTCGGAGCTCGCGCGGGTGGGGTCGATCGATCGTGAGCAGCTTCACCGGAGCGCGATTCCCGCGTTGTTCGCGGCGTTGCGGGATGCCGGAAGCGTCGAGCTCGACGGAGCGCCCGTACGGGTTCAGGCGACGCCGCTCCGGATCGAGGCGCTGATCGAGGACGCTCGAAGCGGCGTCCGGGTCATGTTCGCGAGGCCCCTGGCCTCCGAAGGAAGGGAGTTCTCGAACGGCGCGATTTTCGCGAACGGCGAGCTCCGGCCGCTCCACGAAATCGCGCCGGAGCTCCTGAAGCTCGCGGGCCGCGAGATCCCTCATGCCGAGCTTCCGGATTTCGTCTCGCGGATCCTTCCTCTGCTGGAAAAGGAGACGCGCCTCGAGATCCGCGCCAAGGGCCTGCCCGAACTCAGGGCCATGGAGCCCTGGCTGCAGCTCGTGACCGATCGCGATCCCGCGCGCCCCGAGACGCTCGAGGTGATGGCTCGGCTCGTTTATGGCGACCCTCCGGTGGCCGAGGTGATCGATGGCCGGCTCGACATGCCGCCAGGCGCGCGCATCGTCCCGATCCGCGACGAAGCGAGGGAGCGCGAGCTCGAGCAGGAGCTCAGGTCGAAGCTTCACCTCAAGCCGCGCCAGCGGGTGAGCCTCTTCGGACGCGAGGCGCTCGAGTTCGTTGAGCGCTCGAAGGCGCTCAGGACGGCGGGCGCAGCCCACGAGAACTTTCGCGTGCGCGGCGAACTGCGGCCGGAGATCTTCGCCGACTCGAGCGGGCTTCGGGTCAGTTTCGCGCTGCCAGGCGGGGGCGGCGGCCGCGCGGAGACCGACAGGGTGCTCGCGGCGTGGAGCGCGGGCGAGACCCAGGTCCCGCTCGCGGACGGAAGCGGCTGGGCGACCATCCCGAAGGCCTGGCTCAACCACAATGTCGAACGCCTGGAGGCGCTGCTCGCGGCGCGGCCGCACACGATCGTCGAGAAGCTTCAGGTCGCCGAGTTCTGCGCGGAGGCGGGCGGGACGGTGTCTCCCGACCTCGCGAAGCTCCGCGAGCAGCTCGTCGAGTTCAAGGGCATCCCGGAGGCCTGGCTCCCGCACGACCTCACCGCCGAGCTTCGGCCCTACCAGCGCGCCGGGGTGAGCTGGCTCGGCTTTCTTCGCGGCTCCGGGCTCGGGGCGCTGCTCGCCGATGACATGGGACTGGGCAAGACGCTCCAGGCCCTGTGCGCTCTCCGCGGACGGACGCTCATCGTCGCGCCCACGAGCGTGCTTCCGTCCTGGGAATCGCAGATCAGGAAGTTCCGGCCCGGCCTCAAGCTGAATGTCTACGCCGGAAGCTCGCGCCGGCTCGAGAAGTCCTCGGACGTGATCCTCATGTCGTACGGCATTCTCAGGC
>CAYZKI010000074.1:488-11483 GCA_964478745.1 uncultured Bacteriovoracaceae bacterium | reverse complement strand
CCTCCGCGTCGCGCGACAAAGGCTACGGCGAGATCGTGTTCAACACCTCGCTGACCGGCTACCAGGAGATCCTGACCGACCCTTCCTATTACGGGCAGATCGTCTGCATGACGGCCTCCCACATCGGGAACACGGGCGTGAACGAGGAAGATCCGGAAAGCGCGCATCCCTGGTGCTCGGGCTTCGTCATCCACGAAGGCTGCGAGACGCCGTCGAACTGGCGCTCGAGCGGGGACCTGCCCGGTTACCTCGCCAAGCACGAGATCCCGGCTCTCACGGGCGTCGACACCCGCGCGCTCACCCGTCATCTCCGGACCCAGGGCGTCGTCCGGGGGCTCATCCTTCCCGTCGAGCAGAAGGACCAGGCCGCCACGCTCCTGAAGGAGCTTCCCGGCTTCGAGGGCCGCGACCTCATCTCCGAGGTCAGCACGCCGAAACCCTATCAGTGGAAATCGCCGGCGAAGCCCCAATACAAGGTCGTCGCTCTCGATTTCGGCGTGAAGCACAACCTGCTTCGCGCGCTGACCGAGCACGGCTGCCAGGTCGAGGTCCTGCCGGCCAGGAGCACGGCCGAGGAGATCCTCGCGCGCAAGCCCGACGGGGTGTTCCTCTCGAACGGGCCCGGCGATCCTGCCGCCGCGCCCTACGCCGCGGAAGCCGTGCGCGGGATCGTCGGCAAGGTTCCCCTCTTCGGCGTCTGCATGGGCCATCAGATCCTGGCGCTCGCGATGGGCGCGAAGACCTACAAGCTCAAGTTCGGCCACCGCGGCGGCAACCAGCCCGTGCTCGAGAAGCAAAGCGGGCGGGTCGAGATCAGCTCCCACAACCACGGCTACGCCGTGGATGGAAAGGCTCTCCCACCGGGGATCGAGGTCACCCATGTGAACCTGAATGACAAGACGGTCGAAGGGCTGGCGCTGCCCGGCTCCAAGGCATTCTCGGTTCAATACCACCCGGAAGCTTGTCCCGGTCCCCACGACTCGGTAGTATTGTTCGAGCGCTTCGTTGAACTCATGCGGACTTCCGGTCCGCGAAGCTCGAAGCACTGAACCATTTCAAGTACACTTCGGGCACATGTATCAAAAGTATCTCGAACCCGTCATCGAGGAGTTCACCACTGGCGAGTACTACCGCGAGGTGTACAACGCCAAGCAGGAGTACTTCGAGAAGGCCGGCGTCGTATACGAGGACGACGCGGAGTTCGAGCAGCGCATGTGCATCTTCATGGACTGGTACATCTTCGAACGGGACCTCCCGGGCGTGGATCTGCCGCCGGTGAAGTATTACTTCCGCAAGAAGAAGGACCGTTTCTCCAACGAGGAGCTCAACATCTACAAGGACTTCTGCCACACGATCCACTCGATCTTCCGGCTCAAGCGATCGGGGTGGTTCAAGCAGGGCCTCGTGGTGACCGACCTCTTCTCGAACAAGACGTTGACCGTCACCGATGCCCAGATCAACCAGGGTTTTGCGCGCGGCGATATTTTCGAGGCCCGAATCATTCCCTTCAAGGGAAGCTACGAGTTCTCCAAGGGTTTCTGTTTTCACCCGGTCGAGATGGAGTCGTTCATCCTGAGCGAGATCAAGAAGGTTCGCTTCCAGGACAAGACCCGCCAGACGAAGCTGATCCTGCAGCTGTCAGCCATGAAGCTGAAGCACCTGCGCTTCCAGCACATCGACATTAAGCACATCTACACTCTTGACTCCCGCTTCTAGCGGGCTCTTAATTGGATGATGCCTAGGCGCGGCCTGTCTCTCACCCGTAAGGTCGGGGAGCGACCGCGACTGCGGCCTGTCTAATCCGTGTCCGGCAAAGCCGACACATTTCAGGAGAATCGTATGAAGCTCTTCAGTGTTGTTCTCGCAGCCGTTTTCGCTCTTTCCGTCACCGCGTTCGCCGACCACCATGAAGGCGCGGCGACTGACACCACCGGCGCCACCGCCACCGAGACGAAGAAGGAAGAAACCACCACCACTACGGACGGCGCGACCAAGAAGAAGAAAAAGAAGACCACCAAGATGGAAAAGAAGGCTTCCAAGGAAGCTGCCAAGGACGCCAAGAAGGACGAGCACGGCCACGCTGAAGGCTCCCACTAAGAGCTCGCTCCGTCCCGTAGTTCAAAACCCCCGCGCGTCACCGTGCGGGGGTTTTTTTTCGTCCCCGGTTCGGGTAGGGTGCCACCCATCCCGTGGTTCCCGTCAATCCTAAGAAAATCCTGGCCATCAAGCTTCGCTCGCTCGGTGACACCGTCCTGATGACCGCCGCTCTCGCCGAGCTCCGCAGGGCTTTCCCGCGCGCCGAGCTCCATGCCGTCACGCTGACCCAGTGGGCGCCGCTCCTCGAGCGCGATCCGGCGGTCGACAAGGTCTGGACCTACGACCGGCATTCGGAGACCGCGGCGCGCGCGAAAGCCGCCGCCCGCCTGGCGCTGAAGCTCAGGCGCGAGCACTACGATTGCGTCGTCAACTTCCACGCGAGCCCGTCGAGCTCGATGATCGCTTTCGCGACGGGCGCGAAGGTCCGCTCGATCCACTTCCACGGGCACTCCGACAAGAACCGTTATTCGACGGTCGAGATCCCCGACAAAGGGAAGCTCAAGCCCATCATCGAGCGCGACATGGATGCCGTGCGCGCTCTCGGCGTGAAGGTGCCCGAAGGCCGCATGCCCCGGCTGCACGTGAAGCCGATGGAGGTCGACCAGGCGGGCGACCTCGCCGCGAGGCTCGGTCTCGCCGACCCGATCCTGGCGCTGGGGCTGGGCGCGAGCCGCCCCTCGAAGAGCTGGCCCATCCTGCGATTCGCCGAGCTCGCCATCCGCTGGGTGGAAGCCGAGAAGGGCAGCGCGCTCGCGATCGGTAGCCCCAAGGAGGAGCCGCTCATCACCGAGTTCCTTCAGGCGGTCGACAGCCTCCATCCGAAGCCGGAGGTGCGCTCGCGGATCACGGGCGTGCACCACCTCTCGATCCGCGAGCTCGCCGCGATGCTCAAGTACGCGGCGGTCTTCGCCGGAAACGACTCCGGCCCCAAGCATGTCGCGGTGGCCGTCGGCGCCCCGACCGTCACGGTTTTCGGGCCGGAACACCCGTTCGAATGGCACCCCTACCCCCTGGATCGACATCCCCGGTTCTTTGTGGAAGACTTGGCCTGCCGCAAAGACGCCGATCCCGGGATGCCCGCATGGTGCGGGCTCAATACCTGCGAAGTCGAGATGCATCGCTGCATGACCCAGATCGGCGTGGATTCCGTCTTGGAGGAATGCCGGCGCGTGCACCGGCTCTGATCGACTCAATCAGCATGGCACCTTCCGCAGCCCCGGCTGTTTCGGCCGTCATCATTTCCCGGAACGAGGAGAAGCACATCGCGCGCTGCCTGCGCTCGCTCGTCTGGGCGGACGAGATCGTCGTCATCGACGCCGAGAGCACCGACCGGACCCCGGACATCTGCCGCGATCCCGCGGCCCCGTGGGCCGGGAAGATCCGGTTCATCCAGCGCCCGTGGCCGGGCTTCCGCTCGCAGCGCACCTTCGCGATGGAAGAGGCGAGGAACGACTGGCTGCTCGTCGTGGACGCCGACGAGGAGTGCAGCCCGGAGCTCGCCTCGCGCATCCGCGAGCTCATGTCCTCGAGCGGCGGTCCTCCCACGCGCGCCTACAAGGTGCGCCGGCAGGAGTTCTTCCTCGAAAAACCCATCCATCACGGCATCTGGAACCCGAGCTACCAGGATCGCTTCTTCCACCGGCAGGGCGTGCGGTACGTGAACGAGATCCACGAGTATCCGGTCTTCCCCGTGCAGCCCGACCGCATCCACGAGCCGCTGGTTCACGCGCCCGACTTCGCGCCCGAGAAGTTCCTCGAGAAGATGAACAAGTACACCACGATCGAGGCCCGCGACCGCGTGAACGCCGGCCAGCGCACGAACGTATTCCGCATCGTGACCGCGGGCCCGGCCATGTTCCTCAAGAATTACTTCTATTACGGCGCATATAAGGACGGGGTCCACGGGCTCGTCATCTCGGTGCTCGAGGGCGTCTCGCGCGCCGTGCGCCACGTGAAGATCTGGCAGTTCCAGCGCGAGCTCGCCGCCGGCGGGAAGGGACGCGCTTGAAAGTCTCGGGTTTCACCCTGGTCAGGAACGGCGAGCGCTTCGATTACCCGTACCTCGAATCGATCCGCTCGCTGCTCCCGCTCGTCGACGAGCTCGTCGTGAACGTCGGGATCGGCGACGACGCGACGCTGGAAAAGATCCAGGCGCTCGCTGCAGCGGAGCCCAAGATCAAGTGGTTCGAGAGCGACTGGCAGCTCGACAATCCCGAGAAGAAGAAAGGCGGGCTCATCCTCTCCGAGCAGACCAACTTGGTGCTCGACCGCTGCGCGGGCGACTGGTGCGTTTATCTGCAGGCCGACGAGGTCCTGCACGAGCGCGATCTCTCTGCGATCAGCGCTTCTATGCGAGCCGCGCACGCCAAGCCGGAGATCGAAGGTCTGCTCTTCGAGTACATTCATTTCTACGGGTCATTCGATGTCATCCAACAGACCCGCAGCGCCTACAGGCGCGAGGTACGGGCAGTGCGACGATTGAGCGGCGCGCGCAGCGTGGGTGACGCACAGAGCTTCCGGAAGCCCGATGGCTCGAAGCTTGCGGTCGCGCTTTGTGGCGGCAGGATCTTCCACTACGGCTGGGTGCGAACGCCCGAAGCGATGAAGGAGAAGACCTTCTTCATGGACCAGCTCTATCACGGGGCGCCGACCGAGGAGCAGAAGCGCTCGGGCACCCCGCACACCGGCGACAACTACCGCTATAAGCGCTTCTGGGGCCTGCGCAGATTCAAGGGCTCCCATCCCAAGGTCATGGCCGAGAGGGTGAAGAGCAAGAACTGGCACTGGGACCTCGAGAACTCGCCGCTCAACTGGACGTGGAAGGACTCGAAGAAGATCGTCCTCGACACGATCGAGCGCGTGAGCGGCCACAGGTTTTTCGAGTACCGGAGCTACAGGCTAATCGGAAACCTCGGCCCCCGGCGCCGTAACGAAGAACGGGAGCACGCCTCATGAAGGCTTCGCTCTTCGTCAGCACCTACGAGATGCCGCACCACCTGCGCCTGGTCTGCGCGGCGCTCGCGCGCCAGAGCTTCCGCGATGTGCAGGTCGTTTTCTGTGACGACGGCTCGGGCGAGGAAACGCGCGCGATCATCGAGAGCTTCCGGAAGACGAGCGGCCTCGAGACCGAGCACGTCTGGCAGGAGCACGACGGTTTCCGCAAGTGCCGGATCCTGAACGAAGGGCTCCGCCGCGCGAAGGGCGAGATCTTCATCTTCCTCGACGGCGACTGCGTGCCTCACAAGGATTACATCCGCGACCACGTCAAGCAGCAGGAGCCCGGGCGCTATCTCGCCGGAAGGCGCGTGGAGCTCGGGGAAGAGTTCAGCAGGACGCTCACGCCCGAGAAAGTGGCCGCGGGCTACTTCGACTGGCCGAGACCCGCGCTCATTCAAAGCGCGCTCTCGGGCGAGACGGAATTTCTCAATCGCAGCATTCGCGTTCCGTTCGCGCCGCTCCGGCGTGTGCTGAAGATGGATCGCGTCGTCGACCTCAAGGGCTGCAACTATTCCGTCTCCCGCAAGGATCTCGAGGCGATCAACGGCTTCGACGAGGCGTATGAAGGATACGGGCGCGAGGACACCGACGCCGAGCTCAGACTCCAGCACCTGGGCCTCCGGATCAAGTCGATAAAGGGTCTGGCCATCCAGTTCCACGTCTGGCATCCGCGGCGCGAGTTCACCCCGCGCAACGACGACAGGCTCGAGGAGCTCAAGCGCTCGAAGCGCGTGCGCTGCGAGCTGGGGTGGAAGCGCGATTGACCCGCTCCGGCGGCGGAGCTCGTCGCGCGACAAGCATGCTCGAGCACGTCGGAGTGTCTCCAGAGGAGATCGGCTACCACCTTGGAGATAAGTCCGATCTTCGAACCGCCTCGACAACCCATGCGCTCAGGTTTCAAATTTGTCTAAACCATTGAAAACACTGAACAGCGAGGGCCTGTACAACTGCGGAAATATACGATAAGTTTCGTCAAGTATTTGGAGACCCTGTCTATGTTCAATCGCTTGATGACGATTTCTCTGTGCTCCCTTCTTCTCGCCGGAAACGGTGTCGCGGCCGAGATCGGCCCGGATACTCGAATCGAGTCGCTTCTGAACCGCTCGGCGTTTCCGAATTTCCAGACTCTGTTCTCGCGACACGGATTCGAGATCCGCTCCCGCATTGACGTTCCGGCGCTGGAATCGCTCGAGCAGGCGACCCTAGTCCAAGGAAAGCGCTGCCGCATCGGCGTCGCCACCGAGTTCAATCGCAAGCGCTCCGCCACCTACGATGTCGGACACAATTACTACATTCGCTCGATCAACGATTTCGGGGTCGCGGGAACCTATGCGATCGAGCTTCGCGGGCCGCACGCTCCCGCAAGCCTGACGATCTTCTGTAAGAACGACGCCGATCTCACGTTCGATGATATCGCCCATGACCTGGGCGCCGTCGGGTTCTTTTGATTCCGAAGCGACTTCGGCCACTTCCCACAGGCAAGCGGTACGAAGGACCCCAGTTCCAGTTCATCCTCTATTCGCGCCTGGCCTATGTCGGCGTGACGGACATCTACGCTACCACGCTGATGGTTCTCGACCGATCCTCTAGTTCGACGTCCTCAATTTGAGGTGTGTGGAACCGACGACGCTCGAGTTTTCCGAGCTGCTCAAGGTCTTCGAGAGCGACGTCGAGGTCGAGTTCGAAGCCCTGCCCTGAAGGCCTCAGCCGCGTCCGATCCCATAATACCGGAAACCCCGCTCGCGCACCTGCGCGGGAACGTAGAGATTGCGTCCGTCGAAGATCACGCCCGGGGCCTTGAGCGCCTTCTTCATCCGGTCGAAGTCCGGGTGCCGGAACTCGTTCCATTCGGTCACGATCATCAGCGCGTCCGCGCCCTCGAGCGCGTCGTACGCGTGAGAGGCGAAGCGGATCCGGCCTCCCAGGATCTTCTGCGCCGACTCCGTCGCGACCGGATCGTAGCCCACGACCGTCGCGCCCGCGGCGAGCAACTCCTCGATGATCGCGAGCGAGGGCGCCTCGCGCATGTCGTCCGTGTTCGGCTTGAACGCCAGGCCCCAGAGCGCGAACTTCAAGCCGGCGAGCTTGCCGTTGAAATGCGTCTTCGCGCGCGCGACCAGGTGCCTTTTCTGGCGCTCGTTCGCGCGCTCGGTCGCCGCGACCACGCCGAGCTCGAGCCCGTTCGTCGCGGCCGTCGCGAGCAGCGCCTGGATGTCCTTCGGGAAGCACGACCCGCCGTACCCCACGCCGGGATACAGGAAGTGCTTGCCGATGCGCACGTCGGTGGTCATCCCGCGGCGCACTTCCTCGATGTCGCCTCCGACTTTCTCGCAGAGGCGGGAAAGCTCGTTCATGAAGCTGATGCGCGTGGCGAGGAACGAGTTGCACGCGTACTTGGTGATTTCGGCCGAAAGCGGGTCCATGCGCAGAATGGGATTCCCCTGCCGGACGAACGGCGCGTAGAGATCCGACATCTTGCGGAAGACCTCGTCGCTGTGCGTTCCGACAACGACGCGATCGGGCTTCAGGAAATCCTCGACCGCGGTTCCCTCTTTCAGGAACTCCGGGTTGCTCGCGACGTCGAACGGGTGCTTCGTGAGCGGCCCCATCCAGCGGGCCACGACCTCGTGGCTCCCGATCGGCACGGTCGACTTGTTCACGATCAGACGGTAGCCCGTCATCGAGCGAGCCACTTCCTCGGCAGCGGCCTTCAAATACTTCAGATCCGGCTCGCCCGAAGGGAGCGCGGGCGTCCCGACCGCGAGGAAGACGATCTCGGCCGCCGCGACGGCCTCGCGCGTGGAGGTCGTGAAATGCAGGCGACCTTCCGCGACACCGCGCTTCACCAGGGTCTCGAGTCCCGGCTCGAAAATCGGGATCTCGCCGCGCTTGAGCGCCTCGATCTTGGACTCGTCGGTATCGACGCAGAAAACGGTGTTTCCGGTATCCAAGAAGCACGCGCCCGTGACCAGGCCCACGTACCCCGTTCCGATGATCGCTATGCGCATACCAAGCTTTTGCCAGCTTTGATTCTGTGAGACAAGGGTCCACATGCCCCGTCCGCCGCTCTCAGTCACGATTTTAAGCCTCAACGAAGAGGCCAATATCGCGCGCGCGATCGGCAGCGTCCGGTGGGCGGAGGACATCCTGGTCGTCGATTCCGGAAGCACGGATCGCACCCCGGAGATCGCGCGCTCGCTCGGCGCGCGGGTCGTCAGCCGCCCTTGGCCAGGCTACGGTCAGCAGAAGAATTTCGCCCAGCAGGAAGCCCGCCACGATTGGGTGCTCAACATCGACGCCGACGAGGAAGTGCCCCCCGCGCTCGCCTCGGAGATCCAGCAGGCGCTCGAACGGGCCGCGACCGATCCGGGCTTCCGCGACGTCCGGGGCTTCACGTTCCCCCGGAAGACCTTTTACCTCGGCAGATGGATCCGCCACGGCGGCTGGTACCCGAACTATCTGGCCCGCCTGAGCGACCGGCGGCATTCGCACTGGACCGAGCCCGCCGTCCACGAGCGGCTCGAGGTGCGCGGCCGGGTCGAGAAGCTCGAGAACGCGCTTCACCACCACTCGTTTCCGACCATCCGCTCGCAGGTACTCACGAATCTGAAGTTCTCGCAGCTCGGCACGGACGACTTGAAGCGCTCCGGAGCGAGCGCGAGCCTGCCCAGATTGCTCTTGAAGCCCGCGGGCAAATTCCTCGAAACTTACCTGATCAAGCGCGGCTTCCTCGACGGGGTCCACGGACTGATCATCTCGGTCAACGCCGCGTACAGCATGTTTCTCAAGTACGCCTATCTGATGGAAGGCAAGATCACCCGGGAGAGCTCAGATGAGAATCCTGATCGTCGACAACAACATTGATCCGGTGAGCTGGGGCGCGGCCCCGCTGAGGAGAATGGCGGCGCTCGCGGAGGGAGCGACCGTCGTCGTGAGGCGCGCGCCCCAGGGAGACCTGCCCGAATCGCCGGCGGGCTTCGATCGCGTCATGGTCTCGGGCTCGAAGACTTCGGCCCTCGAGGACGCGCCCTGGATCACGCGCCTGGAGGGATTCATCCGGACCACCGTGGATCGCGGGATCCCGTTCCTGGGAGTCTGCTACGGGCATCAGGTTCTCTGCCGGGCCCTCGGCGGAAAGCAGACGGTCCGGCGGGGCGAGAAGCCCGAGTTCGGCTGGACGAGGATCGAGCGCACCGAGAAGAGCTCCCGCCTCTTCAACGGGCTCGCCGACTCGTTCTATTCGTATTCCGCCCACTTCGACGAAGTGGCCGAGCTCCCCAAGGGAATGAAGCTCCTCGCCCGCTCGGAGATCTGCGCCATCCAGGGCGCGGAGCTCGAGGGCCGGCCCGTGTTCGGGATCCAGTTCCATCCCGAGAAGAACCTCGATGACGCGGGCGATCTCATGAACGGGCGGAAGCGAATGGGCCTCCCCAAGCATTTCCTGAACGCCGACAAGGCCCACAAGCTCTTTGACCTGGAGTCGAGCGAGAGGATATTCAGGAACTTCCTCGAGCTGTCATGAATTCACGGATCAAACTCGCCATTAAGGTGCTCTTCGTCGTCGGTCTGCTCTGGGTACTCGTGCAGAAAGGCTTCATCTCGCTCTCGGAGACGAGGCAGGCGTTCTCGCGGCTCGATCTTATCGTTCCGACGATCGCCCTGATGATCGCGACGACGCTCTTGGGGGTGAGCCGCTGGAAGCTCCTGCTACGGGCGCAAGGCATCGAGCTCAGCTGGCTTCGCACGCTCCAGCTCACGATGGTCGGCAACTTCTTCAACATCGCCCTTCCCGGCGCCGTCAGCGGCGATTTCGTCAAGGCCTGGTACATCGGCCGCGAGATCCCGGGAAAGCGCGCCCGCGCGTTCGGCAGCATCCTCTTCGACCGCGTGGCGGGCCTCTCGGCGCTGGTTCTCGTCTCGGCGACCGCTTTCGTCTTCGGCGTGGAGACCTATCCGGCGCTCCGCGTCTTCATGGTCATCGCCGCGCTCGCCGTGCTTGTATTCTACGGCTACCTCTTCCTCGTGCGCGAGACGCATGACCCGGTCTTGAAGGCCCTCAAGCAGGCCGAGAGCCGCGTCGCGAAGGCGGGCTCGCTCGTCCGCGTCTACGAGGGCCTGCGCCACTACCACAACCACCGCGCCATCGTCGTCCAGGTGCTCCTGATCTCGATCATGATCCACCTCATGGTCGGCCTGGCCTGCCGGAACTTCGCGTACGCTCTGGGCGACCATCATCTTCCGCTCATCGCGATCTACGTCGTCGTCCCGCTCGGGCTCCTGGTCACGGCCATCCCGATCCTCCCGGCCGGAGTGGGCACCGGTCACGCGGCCTTCCTTTTCCTCTTCAAGCTGCTCGAGTCCGAGCAGGGCGCGAACATCTTCACTCTTTACGCGCTCGTCATGATCTCGATCGGCTGCGCGGGCGGGCTTTTCTACCTCCAGTTCCGCACGCACGAGCCCAAGCCCGATCTCGAGGGCATGACGGCGAAGGAAGCCTGAACCGGACGAGCCCCGCCATCGGCACGCGTTTCGCTCTGCGGGCGGCACCGTGCACGAGCTCAGGCCATTCCAGAGAGACTGCCTCGAATCGCTCGCGCGCCCGGGACACGTCATCTGCGTCGCTCCCACCGGCTCCGGCAAGAGCCTCATCTACGAGACCTTCGCTGCCGAAAGCGCGAAGCGGACGCTGCTGATCAGCCCGCTCACGGCGCTCGCCAGGCAGCAGCGCGACCGCTTCCTGAAAACGGGCGTCGTCGCCCACCTCTTCGCCGGCGGCGAGAAGGAGGTGCCGAAGCGCCGGCGCGCGGGCGGGAGCGAAGTCTGGATTCTCAGTCCGGAAAGTCTCGCGCTCGATCCGGTAAGGAGGCAGGTTTCCTCCTGGAGGCCCGATTTCCTTGTCGT
>CAYZKI010000074.1:0-478 GCA_964478745.1 uncultured Bacteriovoracaceae bacterium | reverse complement strand
CGTCGACGAGTGCCATTGCTTGTGGGACTGGGGCGAGCGCTTTCGCCCCAGCTTCCGGCGCGTTCCGATGCTGATCATCGAGGAGAAGATCGCGCGAAGCGTCTGGCTGACGGCGACCCTTCCGGCCGATGCGAGAGCGCAACTCAAGGCGATGCTCCCCGGGCCGGTGCGCGAGCTCGGCACCTTCAGGCTTCCCGAGAATCTGAGCCTGATCGTGCGGCAGGTGCCCTGGGCGGAGAGGCTCGACGCGCTTGCCTCGTGGCTTCGCTTCCGCCGCGAGCCGGGCGTCGTGTTCGCGAGCACGCGCGAGACGACCGAGAGGATCGCGCGCCTCGCGCAGGAGCTGGGCCGCAGCGCCGTCGCGTATCACGCGGGCCTCGCTCGCGAGGAGAGGCTCTCGGCCGAACGGCGCATCCAGGCGAGTCGGGTCGACGTCGTGGTGGCGACCTCGGCCTTCGGCATGGGCATGGATCACCCG
>CAYZKI010000073.1:5039-11487 GCA_964478745.1 uncultured Bacteriovoracaceae bacterium | reverse complement strand
TGAGGCCGTGAGCAGGACCAGCGCGATCAGGGCGAAGCGGTTCATGAAAGGGCTCCTTTTCGGATGTGGTTGATGCGACCTAACATTGCATGACGTTGCGCGTCAACAGGAGATCTCTCGATCGTGGTTCCTCGTGGACGGTCTCACGCGCTATCCAGCCGGCGTGCTAGCTTGAGCCGCATGAAACTCTACTACTCCGCCGGTTCCTGCTCGACGTCCTGCCGTATCAGCCTGGAAGAATCCGGGCTCGAGTACGAGGCGGTCGGGGTCGACTGGAGCAATCCTTCCGATCCGAACGTCGCTCGGGTCGACAGGCTGAACCCGATGGGCACGCTGCCCATCCTGGTCGTCGACTCGAGCCGGGTGCTCAACCAGAACATCGGCATCCATACCTACATCGCCGACCAGGCCAAGGGGAGGAACCTGCTTCCGCCCGCGGGGACCTTCGAGCGGGCGCAGGCGATGAACTGGCTCTCCTTCGTCGCGGCGGACTACCACAAATCCTTCTCGCCGTTCTTCGCGCTCGAGACGATCAGCGTGGATCCGACGCCTACTGCTTCGTGATCACGGGGTGGGGAAGCTTCCTCGAGGTGCCGATCGCCGGGTTCAAGAACCTCGAAGCGTAAGTGGCCCGCGTCGCCGCGCGACCCGCGGTCCAGAAGGTGATGAAAGAAGAAGGTCTGCTCGAGTAGGGCCTACAGGGAAGAGTCGATCTCGTCGCTGAGCGCCTGCTGAGCGTCGAGCAGCGCGGCCGAGACCTCGTTGAACTTCCGGAGCTGGATGAGCACGTGCTGGTCGACCATGCGCTTGAGGAGCTTGTGAGCATCCGCGGGCTGCATGTCGGAGCGGTGGAAGATGGCGATCTCGCGAAGGGCCATCGCGTCGGTCACGCCGCTTTCGATGCGGCGAAGGGCGTTCGTCGCGGTCTCGAGCTGGATATCCATCGACGAGTCGAACTGATCGGCCTTCTCGCTGAACGCCTTGGCGTGAAGCTCGTACACTTCGCGAAGGGAGCGGGCCATCTTCATCAGATAGTTCCTGCGGGCCTCGGCCGAGGCGTCGTCGATCGTGAGCTTCGCCGTTCCGTGGATGACCTCGTCGGCCGCGACCAGGTAAGCCTCGAGGGTTTCCCGGGTGATGTGCTGTTTGATCAGATCCTGGGTCGAGCCCATCGTCGCGGCGGTCGCGCGCTCGACGTGCGGCCGCGCGATGGCGCCGGAGGCGCGCTTCGGAAGGTCGCGGATCTCGTCGGCGTCGCCGGAACGGACCCCGCCGCCGGAGCTGCACGACGAAGCGGCGGCGATGAAGGCAATCATTGCCAAGAAGTTACGGTGTTTCATTGCAGGTCACCTTTCCAGCCGGCTTCCCCGAAGTGGAAGCCAGGTTCGACGCAGCGCTCTTGATCGCGGCATTCACGGCGCCCCCAGCGTAAGTGGAGGACTCGTATGCGGCGAAGGTGCCGACGGTCGTGAGAGAGCAGACCCCGGCGACGATCGCCGCGAAGGTGTAGAAGGGGCGGGACTTGGGCTTGAACGCGATGATGAAGCCCAGGATCCCCCAGAGGACCGCGAAGAGGTTCACCAGGCATGCGAGACGGTAGTTGCCGAGCGAGATGACCGCGAGCGGGAAGGCCATCATCTGGTAGTAGGCGAAGAAACGAAGGAACTGGCGGTATCCGGCGCTGACGCCGATGAGGCCGCGCATGGTGGCGAGGATCGAGGAAACCGCGCTAGCGAAGAAGATGGCCATGACCGGGAAGGCCACGATCATCAGCGGCTGCGGCGACTTCCAGCTCCACATGCTGACCACGCCGGAGGCGAGAGCGAAGATCCCGATCGTGCGGATCGAGGCGCTGGCCTCGGCGTAGAACTCGGTCTTCTCGAAGAACTCGACGGGCTTGAGCAGCATCCGCGCGTACACGAGAAGGTACGAGTAGAGGCCCTGGGAAAGAGCGTCCTCCTCCTTGTAGCGAGCCGAGTTCTGGAATTGAAGCGTGTTTCCCATTTTGCCCGAGGTCCCCAGTTAACGAAGTTGAGTACCCCTAGGTAGAGCAACCCTGGTGCCACTTAAACCCCGTGTTTTGCCTGGGTTTTTGGCTGAATCGGTGATCAGGAGTTAGGCAGCTGACAGGGTGGATAACATGGGTCCGCGGCGACACGGCCTACTTGAGCGGCAGGAGCGGGGTTTTCAGCACGCCGACCAGGGAGCGGATGTACGCGCCGTTGGTCCAGAGGAAGCCCTTCTGCACGGGGTACTTGTGCGCGTCCGCGGGCGGCTTGCCGCCGACGGCGACGTCGATCCTCTCGTACATCGCCTTGTCGCTCGCGTGGATTCTCGCCACGGTGTCGACCCACTTCTTCGCGATCCTGCGGCCCGCCTCCTCGTGACCCGTCCGGATCGCGCCTTCGGCGGCGAAGATGTGGAAGGGAGCCCAGCCGTTGTTCCCGTCCCACTGGTGGATGGAGCCGGTGATCGTCGATGACATGATCCCGCCGGGCTTCTCGAGCTGCGGAAGCGCCTTGCCCATCACGCCCGCCGATTGACGCCGCGACGCGATCCCCGCCCACAGCGGCACGAAGGTGTCGGCCGAAAGAGCGCGCACCCGCTTCTTCCGGTCGAGGTGGAACGCGTAGTAAGCGCCTCGGACCGGATCCCAAAGATGGCGGTCGATGGCCTTTCTCCGCTTGCGAAGCCGTTCCAGGTAGCGGGCCGCTTCCTTACTCCGGCCGAGCTCGCCCGCCATCCAGGCCAGGTCGCCTTCGGTCTTCGCGAGAAGGCCGTTGAGCAGGGGGGTCGCCATGCGGGTCGCCTGGCCGTCGAACACGTCGGTGAAGTCGAGGCCGCTCTCGGCCGCCGCGCGGACGTCGCGAAAAGTCTTCCCGAGCCGGGTCTCGTCGTCGGCGCCGAACCGCTCGGGCCGGGGAAGATCGAGGTCGTCCCAGTGGTGATTGAGCCCCGTCGCGCGGTCGAGCCGGGTCCTCGGGTTCATCCAGAAGTCCTCGTAGTTGCGGGCGACCAGCGGCATGGCCCTTCGCTGGAGCCAGTCGCGGAGCCTCGCCTTTTCGGCCGCCCCCGTCGCCGCTTCCATGCTCTTCGCGTAGACGTCGCGGACCATCGAGGACAGGAGCGGTGGCTGGGACCGGGTCAGGTAGTAATCGCGCCCGCCGTTGGGAGGAAAGCCGTAGCGCCGCGTGAACTCCAGGAGATTCTCGACCTGCATCTGCGCGAGCTCGAGCCTTCCGGTATCGAGCATCCCCTGGATGCCGAAGTACACGTCCCAGAAGTAGGCCTCCTGGAACCTTCCTGCCGGCACCGTGACGGGATAGGGGGTCGGAAGGAGGCTTCCGCCTTCCTCCGGCCTGATCTCGACGGTGAGATCGTTCCAGGTTCTCTCCGTGTACGCGAACGCTTCGTCGACCGACGCGTCGCCGCTCGCGGTCTTCCAGGCCGGCGCCGTGATCCCTTGCGCGGGCACGACCTCGTCGCCGGAGCGGTAGGCCCCTTCGATGTAGGTTTTGAGGAACGCGCGTTCCGCTTCCGCGCGATCGCGGATCGCCGACGAGGCAGCGAGAGCCCGCGCTCGGAGAGCTTCCTTCTGCGCGCCGTCGAGCCTGACGGGGATCAGGTCGGAGAGAGGCTTGAAGTCCGGGAAGACGGCGAGCTCGCGCGCACGCTCCAGGATCGGATCGGCGACGCCGGCGGAGACGGGAAGAGGGCGATCCGGGAGGGCTTTCGGAGGCCTTCGGGCGATCGACAGGGCCTCCACTCCGGGAATGTCGGGATAGACGATCCCGTTCTTGCGTTTCCGGATGAGCTCGACGGCCAGGTCCGCCGAGGAAGGAGCGCGAAGCGACTGCTCCAGGCACAGCTTCAGCGGGTCCCAGACCCAGGTCGGCTGCGCGGCCGCGGCCGGGCCTGCCAGACCGAGGGAAAGCAGCGCGATCAGGAGAGGAGGTCGGAAGGCCCGCATGCCTGGAACATTATAGGCCCACGGTCCGCGATCGCAGAGTGAATCCGGTGTCAAAGCGATCGCGGGCAAAGTCTGCCGATTCCATGTCGGCCCGCCGGAGCGCACAATGGATCCGATGGCGCGCTTCCGTTTCAAGCTCGAGCCGGTCCTGAAACACCGGAAAACCAGGGAAGACGAGGCCCTCCGGGCGCTCGGCGCCGCCCAGCGCGCCTACCAGCTCGAGGTGCTGAAGAAGGCGAGGCTCCGCGACGATCTGGCGCGCTCGCTCGAGCGCAGGGAGCAGATCGGGCGGGAACCCGCGCTTTCCATCGCCTTCCAGCTCGAGAACGACTTCATCGCCGGCACCAAACAGAGGCTCGTTCGCGCCGACCAGGCCATCTTCCGCGCGAGCAAGAACGTCGAGAAGGCGCTTCGCGCCTATCTCAAGTCCAAGCGCGAGACGCGGGCCATGGAGCTCCTTCGCGAGAAGGCCTTCGCCGAGTTCAGGAAAGAGCAGAACAAGCGCGAGCAGCGCGAGCAGGACGATCTGAGCCTGATGAGGCTGCGGCTCAAGGAACCGGCGTTCGGCTGAGGCAAAACTTACCGATGGGCGAAATGCCGCGGGGCAAAAGATTCAGTCTATCCGCGATGAGCGGAAGCCCCCAAACTCAAGAGAGGCTATGAAACTTTTCTCTCGGCGGCTCACTTCCGGCACTTTAGCGAAATTCGCGGCGATCGCTCTTTTCGTGGGCGCGTACGGAGTGGGAAGCCTGGTCGCCGAGGAGCCGAATGCTTCGAAGAAAGCCGCGGCCGAGCAGGGCGGCGAGACCGTCGAGTCGTCGTTCGAGAGGAAGCCCGCGCCGCGCGAAGAAGGCGGGCCGACCAACGCCGAGCGAGCCGCGACCGAAGCCATTCTCCGCGAGCAGGGTCCGGGATGCATCGTCGACGCCGCCGCGCTCGAGGACATGAAGCACAGGCGCGAGGAGCTCGTTCACCGCGTGCGCGAGCTCGAGGAGCGCGAAACCGAGCTCGCCAAGCGCGAGAAGGCTCTGACCGAGGAGCTCGAGAAGCTCAAGACCCTCCGCGCGGAGATCTCGGTCCAGGAAGAAGTGAACTCGAAGAAGAGCGAGGAGAAGGTGGCCAAGCTGGTCGAGACGATCGAGGCCATGAGCGGCAAGGCCGCGTCGGCCATTCTCTCGACGATGGACGAAGCGCTCGCGGTCGCCGCGATCAGCCGCATCTCCACGCCCAAGCTTGCCAAGATCATGAATACGATGGACGCGGGACGATCGTCCCGCCTCGTCGAGACCATGGCCGGAGTGGTCCGGGCCAGGAAGTCACAGACCGCGTCGGCTGACGCGGCAGCGACCACGCGCGCTCCATCCACGAGCGAGAAAGGAGGAAAGGAAAATGGTGGAAAAAATCAATAGCAGTCCAATCCCAGAAGTGAAGACCCCGAACGTCCCGCGGAAACCGTCGAAAGACGAGCAGTCCGCGAGCTTCGCGAACGAACTTGCAGGTGCACAGGCCATGGCGCAAGCGATGGCCGCGGTGGCTCCGGCCCCCGCGCCCCAACAGGCACAGGCACCCGCTCCGCAAGCCGGTACGCAAGCTGCTGAGGGCGCGAAGAACCTGGTGGCGAAGGATCTCGGCCAAGCCCTGATCCAAGGCACGCAGGCTCAGCCTCAGATGGCCGAACGGGCTCCATTGACCCAAGCGAAAGCGATCGGTCTGAATACCGCGATGGAAGTCGCTGGACTCCAGCCCTGGAGCAAGAACTGGGTGTTCCCCGAGAAAGGCGTGAGCCCCGAGCTCAAGCCTCTCATCGCCGAAAGCGGTGACGGTGCGAACCCTCTTCTTGCGGCTCTTGCAGGCAGTGAAGCCAAGCCGGCCGATGGCCGTCTTGCTCAGGCCGTGCAACAGCTTCTGAGGGGCGAGGCGAGAGGCGAGAACATCACTGCAGGCGTCCTGGCGGGCGAGAAGCCCGCTCATGGCGCCGCAGCCGCTAACGCTCAAAGCATGCATCCGAACGAGTCGGCGGGAACCCAAGCCCTTCAGGCGCAGTTGAGCGCGCTGAACGGCGAGGTGATCTCACAGAGCTCCCACGGCAACGAGGATGCGGGTCTCAATGGATTGAACGCGATGATGACGATGACGGAAGACGGGCAGGCCGCGGCGGGAAAACCGGCGCAGGCTCGTCCGGGCGTCTCGGCGCTCTCGGGCGGCGAGTATCTCAGCACGATGCAAGCGCTTCGGGCGGGCCAGGACGCGTCTTCGAGATCCGGAGCCGGCGGGCAGCCGGGGCAGGATCGCGGCGGATCCCGCCCGGCGCTCTCGGTGATCCCGGGAGGCAAGCAGGCCGGGGTGAAGAAGCCCGGTCAAGGCGGCGAGGCTTTCCCGGCCATGGCCGCGAGCCCGCTGCCGGCGGGCGCGCAGCCCAGCCAGGCAAGCCCGTCCCCGGCGGTCGAAGTCACCGGTCATGTCGTCAAGGGAAGGATG
>CAYZKI010000073.1:3747-5029 GCA_964478745.1 uncultured Bacteriovoracaceae bacterium | reverse complement strand
TCAGCGCGGGGATCAAGAACATCTCGAGCCTTCAGAACGGAGGCGGCGAGATGCGCGTGAGGCTCAAGCCGGATCATCTGGGCGAGCTCCACGTGAAGGTGGTCGCGAGCGGCAACAGGATCGGTCTCCAGATCCAGGCCTCCGACGAGTCCGCGAAGAAAGTGATCGAGGAAAGCATCGGTCATCTTCGCGAGAATCTCGCCGTGCAGAACCTGAATCTGGCGTCGATCGACGTGTCCGTCGCTCAAACGGCCACCTCGTCGAGAGACGCGGGACAGCAGCAGCAGCAACAGCAGCAGGGTCAGGCTCAGCAGTTCCAGGATCTGATGGGCCAGAACTCCGGGCACGGACAGAACGGACGTGCGGGACACGAGAGCACCGGTCGCGATGACGGGTTCGCTCCCGTGAGAACCGCGCCCCGCTCGGTTCCGCATGCATCCGCGGGGGCGAGCACGCGCTCCTCAGCAGCTTCGGCGGCTGGGAGGCTCGATGTTCAAGCCTGAGGAGAAACGATTTTGGGGGCCAGGCCAGATTTCCGGGGCCTGGCCTTCCAAGATTGAGAAAACGGTAAAGGGATAAATGGTCAACAGCGTCACCAATACCGCGGTTCCCACCCAGGCGACGGAGGCTTTCGCGGGCCCCGGCGCGGCCGGCGGGATGCTGAACATGGAGAAGGACGCGAAGGAAGCGCAGACCGCGCCGAAGTTCGGCGAGCTTTGGCAGCAGATCCAGACCAAGTACGGCGCGAAAGCCGAGAAGCCGCGCGAGATCAAGAAGACCCTCGGCAAGGACGATTTCCTGCGCATCATGATCACCCAGATGCGCCACCAGGACCCTACCAAGCCCTTCGACGCCGAGCAGATGGCGGCGCAGATGGCCCAGTTCGCGTCGGTCGAGCAGCTCCAGAACATCAACCAGTCCGTCGGCAAGCTCTCGGCCGCCAACCAGCCGCTCGAGAAGATGGCGATGACGAACCTGATCGGCAAGACCGTCACCATCGACCGCGGCAAGTTCCCGCATACCGAGGGCCAGGCCGAATCGCTCACATTCTCCCTGCCCATGGACGCCGCGAGCGTGAAGGTGGCCATCGTCAACGAGCAGGGCGAGAAGGTGCTCGAGAAGGACCTGGGCGCCATGAAGAAGGGCGACCAGAGCTTCAACTGGGACGGGAACAAGGTGAACACGCTGCCCGCGAAGGCCGGCACCTACACCTTCGACATCGAGGCGCTCGATCAGCGCGGCACTCCGATGCAGCTGAACCCGCAGCGCAAGGCCACGGTGG
>CAYZKI010000073.1:0-3737 GCA_964478745.1 uncultured Bacteriovoracaceae bacterium | reverse complement strand
GAGCCCGTGCTTCTCGTGGGCGACAACAGGCAGCAGGACAAGGTCACTCTCCGCAACGTGGTGAGGATCGATAGCGCCTCGGGCGCGCCGGTCCCGATCCCGGGCGCTCAGCCGCAGCCGCAGGCGCAGCCCCAGGCGGCGCCGGCCGCGGACGGGCAACCCGGCGAGGCGCAACAGAAGCCCGCCGTGCCCAACCTGATCTCTTTCGAGAAGGGGGTCGGTTCGTCGAACTTCGACGCATCGAGAATGACCCCCGAGGTGCAGGCGGCGCTCGCGAAGTACCAGTCGCAGGGCGGCCAGCTTCCGGGCCAGGCCCCGGGCGCGAGCCCGGGCGGGGGACGAAGCTTCTCTCCCGACGGAAGCGTCAAGAGTTCGACGCCCGAGCAGCCGATCGCCGCCACCGGCTTCCCGAACGGATTAAGCTCCCAAGATTCAGCGAACAACGATGAAACTGAGAAAGGAGGTGAGGAATGAGTAACGGAAATTTCCTGTATCCGAATGTCACGTCATTGCCCGGGCAATCCCGAATCGGCGAAGCGCAGCAGCAGCCGAAGAAGGATCTAGGAGTCAAAGGCGAGTTCGATCAGGTCCTGCAGGACGTCGAGAAGATCCAGTCGGCGAACGAAGGCAAGGACCTCAATCAGCTCAGGGAGCCTTTGAAGTTCTCCGGCCATGCGATGCAGCGGCTGAAGGACAGGAAGATCACGCTCGACGGCCAGACGATGATGAAGGTCAACGAGGCGCTCGATAAGGCGGACGCGAAGGGTGTCGAAGACACTCTCGTTCTGACCAAAGACGCCGCTCTGATCGTGAGCGTGAAGAACAGGACGGTCATTACCGCGATGGACAGGAACTCGTTGAATGGAAACGTGTTCACGAACATCGACGGCGCCGTGATCGTCTGAGAATGAACCGAAACCGAAACCGAAACTGAACCGATACCGATACCGATACCGTTTCGGTACGAACCATAGGCCGGACCCAGATGGGAGGCCTACCAGCTCCGATCGATTGACGAGCTGGAAAAGGGTGAAACCAGAAAGGCTTCACCCCCTACTAACCGAGTCATGGAGGACTCTCGTCATGGGTATTCTTTCTTCAATGTACACTGGCATCACCGGCTTGCAGGGTCAGGGCGAAGCGCTCGCGATCTACGGCGACAACATCGCCAACGCCAGCACGGTGGGTTTCAAGACCAGCCGCCCGGAGTTTCAGGACGTCATCGCGAAGTCCCTGAAAGGCCTGCTCGGCGGCAACCAGATCGGCCGCGGCACGCGTCTCGCCGCGGTCAACCCGATCTTCTCGCAAGGCTCGATCATGCAGACCGAGAGCTCGACCGACCTGGCGATCACGGGCGACGGCTTCTTCGTCCTTCGCGGCGTCGACGGCCGCAGCTTCAGCCGCAACGGCGCGTTCCACTTCGACAAGGACGGCAAGCTGATCAACGCCGACGGTTACCAGGTCCAGGGCTTCCTGGCCGATGACAACGGCAAGATCACGTCCAAGATGGGCGACATCTCCGTCGACCGCACCGTCATCGACGCCAAGAAGACCGAGGAAGTGAAGATGTTCATGAACCTCGATCTTCGCGCGGACAAGAGCCTCCAGTTCGACCCGAAGCGCCCGGACCAGACCTCGCACTTCGCGACCGGCGTCACCGTGTACGACACGGCCGGCACCCCGCACGTCATGACGATGTACTTCAACAAGACCGATGAAGGCGTCTGGACGTGGCGCGCGATGGCCAAGGGCGAGGAAGTCGTCGGCGGCGAGAAGGGCACCATGGTCGAGCAGGCGACCGGTAAGCTCCTCTTCGACAGCGACGGCCGCCTCAAGGAGCAGATCACCGACAAGTCGACCTTCAACTTCAACAAGGGCGCTCTGCCGGACCAGGAGATCCGCTTCAACTTCGGTGTCGACAAGGCCAACGGCGGCGGCGGCGTGGAAGTCACCCAGTACGGCACGGCTTCGGAAGCGTACAAGACGATCCAGGACGGTTACACGGCCGGCACCTTGAGCGGCTTGACCTTCAACGACGACGGCGGCCTGGCCGCGATCTACTCGAACGGCCAGAACATCACGCTCGCGCAGGTCGCGCTCGCGAAGTTCGAGAATCCCGAAGGCCTGTTCAAGATGGGTCAGAACCGCTACCGCGAAAGCCGGCTCTCGGGCCAGCCGACGATCGGCGCGCCGCAAGCGGGCGGCCGCGGAAGCATCTCGTCCAAGACGATCGAGTCCTCGACCACGGATATCGCCAACGAGTTCATCAATCTGATGAGCGCGCAGCGCAACTTCCAGGCGAACTCGAAGGTCATCAGCGTCTCCGACGAGATGATGGGCGAAGTCATCAATCTGGGAAGACGTTAATCGCTAGCTAACCGTCAATGAAGCCCGGCTTCTCGTCACGCGCTTGACGGGAAGCCGGGCATGTTTTGCCCAGCTTTTTCGTATTTGCGCAAGCCGCATCCTGCAATGCAAAATGGATAGGTGACCCGTCTTATTTCTAGTTCAGGGATCACTGGAGGGTTTCCTTTCCATGGCTGCGGCAGCTGAAGAAAAAACCGAATCGGCAGGCTCCTCAGGCGGAGCATCCTCCGGCGGAGGAAGCAGCAAGCTCGTTCTGATCCTCACGGGCGTTAACCTGCTCGCGACCCTCGGAATGGTCGCGATCCTTTTCATCTCGTTCAAGAAGGACAGCTCCCACTCGACAGTCGACGACATCTCGGCCGACGCCGGCGCTCACGGAGAAGCGGCCGCGGGCGGCGAGCACGGCGAAGCGAAGAAGGACGAGCACGGAAATCCGGTTCCCGCCGCCGGCGCGAAGAGCTCTCAGTTCGGGCGCATGGTCACGCTCGAGCAGTTCACCGTGAATCTCTCCACGCCCGGCAGCGTGAATCCCAAGTTCGTCCGCGTCAACATCTCGCTCGAGGTTCCCACCGAGGACGCGGAAGCCGAAGTGAACACGAAGATGCCCCAGGTCAGGAACGCGATCATCGATCTCTTCAACAGCAAGCGATCGAACGATCTCGCCACAGCCGAGGGCCGCGATTATCTCAAGGAGGAGATACGCAACGCCCTGAACGGCTTCCTGATCAACGGGAAGGTGAGAGGGGTGTATTTCACGAATTTTGCCCTGAGCAGTTAGTCGGTCAGTCAGTAAGACGAAATAGGCCAAGGACGGCGAAAGAATGAACCAGGTTCTCACACAATCCGAAGTCGATGCTCTCCTGAGCGCGGTGGCCGAAGGCTCCGTCGACGTCGCCCCGGGTGCCGGAGGCGCGGGCGGGGATGCGGGAGCCGCGGGGGGCGCCGCGGGCGGCGGCGGGGGCTGGGGCGACACCGGCGCCTCGAACGACCCCGAGGTCACTCCGTACGACCTGACCAACCAGGACCGCGTCATCCGCGGCCGGATGCCGACGCTCGACATCATCTACGAGCGCTTCATCCGCTTGTACCGCATGTCGCTGTCGAACTCGCTCCGCAAGATCGCCACGATCAGCATCATCTCTACCGACTTGCTGAAGTTCGGCGAGTTCGTGAACACTCTGCCGATTCCCAGCTGCATGTGCATCATGCGATTCGAGAGCCTGCACGGACCGGCTCTGCTCGTTTTCGAGTCGAAGCTCGCTTACGCGCTCGTTGACAGCTTCTTCGGCGGGACGGACAGGCCCTACACCAAGATCGAAGGCAAGGAGTTCACGCGCATCGAGCTTTCGATCATGAAGAAGGTCATGGAC
>CAYZKI010000072.1:10582-11505 GCA_964478745.1 uncultured Bacteriovoracaceae bacterium | reverse complement strand
CGAGGGAGCGGCCATCGAGCCGTCGACTCCCGCCGCTTCCGCCGCGAGCGATTCCTTCTCGAGCTGCTCGAGATAAAGGATCATCGCATGCCGAAGCTGCTCGAGAGTGACGGTGGAAGCGTCCTTGCCCGCCTGCTCGAGGATTCCCCCGAGCTCTTCGTGCATGGCCGCTTCGGGCAGACCCGTAAGCGAAATCAACTTGTCGATAAGCTCTGCGCCTCTTTCACTTCCCTGCGTATCCATGGGAGATTCCGAGGTTCCGAGTCCTGCTGAAAATTGAAAGTTGGAGACGTCCATTTCCCCTCCAGATGGGTCGAGTATAGAAAGGACGATTTCGAGAGTTCAAGTCGATTCTTAGTTAATCTTATGGCGCGGGCGGAGGAAGCTCCGCAGGAAAGGTAGCTCGTCGAGTCAAATAGCGGGCGGTCTCGGCGAAGACCGCGAGCAGAATCAGAACGCCACCGAGCGTCTGAGCTACGGACAAGCGGTCCCCCAGGAGCCAATAGCCCCAGAGCGCGCCGAAGAGCGGCTGGACGAAGATGGTGAGCGCGAGGCTCGCCACTGGAGCCTCCTTCAACGCGAACATCCAATACAGATAGGTCGCGGTGGTGCCCAATGGCCCGAGCCAAAGCAGCCCCGCCACCCCTTTCCAGCTGAGCTGGCCGAGCTCGGAAACGAACGCGCCTCCCTTGATGAGAAACACGGAGATCGTGATGAAGGCCGCGCCCAGGAGCGAAGCGGTTCCGAACGCCCGCAGGGGCGAGTAACGCTCGACCAAGGGCCTCCCCGCGGAGGAGTAGGTCGCCTCCCCGCAGAGGGCGAGCAGGATCAGGAGATTGGAGCCCAGATGCGGGGTCATTCCCCCTCCGAGCTGGTCGACCGTGACGCCGGAAAGGAGGCAGAAGCCCGCGAGCGCGATTCCG
>CAYZKI010000072.1:7647-10572 GCA_964478745.1 uncultured Bacteriovoracaceae bacterium | reverse complement strand
TTCTCGCCGAGAAACACGCGCGCGAACAGGACGGTGATCATCGGCTCCATGGCGATGATCAGCGAGTTGTCGGTCGCGCTTGTTCCGGTCAGTCCGAGCATGTGCGTGAGCGGAGAGAAGCAGAACGACATGAACGCGAGAATGGCGAAAAGCCCCCAGTCGCGAGCGCCCACGGGCCTCGCATAAGCATCGGCAGGCCTGAGGCCCATCGCGGCAGCGGCCGCGGCGTATGCGAGGAACGTAAGAGCGTACCTTGCCCACGCGCCCGTCGAGGAACTGACCTCGGCCAGGACCAGCTTTCCCATCGTCGGATGAAAGGACCAGATCAGGTTGCAGAGGATGAGGCCGGCCAGGGTGCGAGGTTTCATGTTATCTTCTGCTCATGGCCGACAAGAAGAGCGCGACCGTCGCAGGCAAATCTCCGAGTGAATCTCATACGACTATGACACAGATCGTTTTGCCGGGCGACGCGAACGCCCTGGGCACGATCTTCGGCGGCAAGGTGATGAGCTGGATCGACATCGCGGCGGCGATCGCGGCGGGAAGGCACGCGCGAAGAGTCGTGGTCACCGCCTCGTTCGACGCGCTCCACTTCAAGGCGCCCGTCAAAGTCGGCCACGTGGTCCACGTGCAGGCGACGGTGAACTTCGCATCGCGCACCTCGATGGAAGTCGGCGTACGGGTCGACTCCGAGAACCCGATCACCGGGGAGCGCATACACACAGCGACGGCCTATACGACCTTCGTCGCGCTCGATGAGCATGGACGCCCTACCCCGATTCCGCCGATCATCCCGACCACGCCCGAGGAGAAGAGGCGCTACGAAGAAGCTGGAAAGCGCCGAGAAGCCAGAATCCGTCTCGCCGAGGAATTGAAGAAGAGCCGGGACTGAGCGACCACCCTCAGGGCAGGGTTCCGGCGAGCTGCCGGAACTGCGCCGCAGGTATCCGGATCGTATCGATCCCGTTGGTGATCCACGCCTCTCTCATTCCGAAGTTCACGGCGCCATGAAGCCAGCCCTCGATATCGGCGTCGCTCGGGAGCAAGGTGCCGCCAACATGGGGCTGCGGGAACCGGAACATGAAGGGATGACTGTGCACGAGCGCCAGGAACTCCCACTCCCGAAGATCGGCGATGTCACGATAGGCGCGCGCGACCACCCTGGGGTTCTGCGGCGGCGACGAAAACATGCTTTGACGGAACGCCCTGCTCCAAGCGGGCGTGGACTCGAACGTATAGCCGTCGCCGAACGAAAGATAAATCCTCAGCCAGCCGGGGCGACTCTTCGACCTCAGCACGTAGGCGGAGAACTCGGCCGGGAACACTTCGGGCCCGAAACTGGTGATATGGAGCCCGAAGAGAAAGCGCTCCAGGCAGGAGGCGCGGGAGATCTTCCCGACCGCACCGCTCAAAAGCAGATCATGCCGGTGAACCATGCCATGCAGTCCCGCGCGTGCGCTCACGATCCTTTGGTCCTCGAGAAGACGGCGCTGATCCGTCGAGGCCTGCCTGCTGATCCAGGCCTCGAAATCGCGGAGTCGGCCCTGAACAGCCGAATCGGTCCGTGATGCCCAAAGCTCCGCGCCCTCCTGTAAGTCCCAGATGTAATGCGACTCAGTTTTCAGGATCTCGAGCGGGCGTGGATCCTGGAGGACTCCGCAGATGGACGCCGAGGCAGGATAAGGCGAAAGCAGGGAACAGAGAACCACCGCTACAGGCAACTGACGGAAACGCATGGCGGTTCAATAGAACTCCAGACAAGTCGACGCAAGCCCGCGGTCGCGCGTTTACTGTCGTAAACACAGATTCGTCGGGGCCCAATGATTTGATTGAATCTTATGACGCATCGCGCTAACTAGTCCCATCACGGAGAAAGAACCATGACATTCATTCGAATCGCCGTCCTTTGCACGTTTCTTATCGGGAATGCCGCAAACGCGGCAGTGACCTCGAAGGATCTTTGCGCAAACAAGGCGAATCCTGTCACTCACATCGCTCCGGTCGCGTCCTGGTACGACACTGCCAGCGTATATCGGGTTTACCTGAAGTGCGACCTGCCCACCCCCGCCCTCCTGGCTGAGGCCGTCGCATGGGACCGCGTGACGGACACCGACGTGCTTCATGGCCCGGTCCCCGTGACAGCGAAGTACGATCCGTCGAATACCCGACTGACCGTTTCTTTCGTCCTCCTCAAGAAGTGGGAAGCGACTTTGAACTTCGTGATCGAGGAAGTGAAGATCGAGAAAGAAGAGACCGACGAATCCGGAGCTCCGATCACGCGCGTGATCGACTACGGCAAGAAGGTGCTGTTTCTCCGAGACCGATTGAGCGGCTTTGATCCCGACTCGAGCACCCTGATCGCGGACGGAATCGATCTCGGCGTCAGTGACGTGCTCTTCAATGGTGATCTTTTCTTCCCTGCCAGCGTGCGCCTCGACAACGTGACCGCCGGCGACGATGAGCTCGTCTTCGGAAAGCAGCTTCCCTACGACGAGGTCCTTGGCGCGATCGCCAAGCCTTGATCAGTCTCCGAGCTCGCCTTCTTCCGCGCCCGCGCGCGGGGCGAGGTAGCGTTGGTACTCCTCGATGAAGGCGAGCTTTTTCGTGTCCTTGATCCGATCGATGAAAAGCGTGCCCGCCAGATGGTCGAGCTCGTGCTGGAACACGGTGGCCAGGAAGCCCTCCGCTTCCAGCGACTGGGGTTTGGCGTCGAGATCGAGGTAATCCACCCTGACCTTGCGGGGCCGATGGACCAGGCCGCGCAGCTCGGGAACCGACAGGCAACCTTCCCAGAAGGCCTGCTCGACCGGATCGAGCACGGTGATCCTGGGATTGATGAAGACGCTGAGCGGCTGCTGGCCCATGCCCGGGTAGCGCGCGCTATCGGAAGCGAACTCGATGATGGCCAGCTGGACGGACTCGTGG
>CAYZKI010000072.1:2620-7637 GCA_964478745.1 uncultured Bacteriovoracaceae bacterium | reverse complement strand
TTAAAAACACTCGTTCGACCACGCCTATCTGAGGCGCCGCGAGCCCGATGCCTCCGTACTCGTGCATGGTCTCGATCATGTCCTGGATCAGCGCCCGGATCGCGGGCGAGCGGATCTCGTCGGGCGCGAGATCACGCGCGACCCTTCTCAGCACGGGGTGGCCCATCCGGGCGACCTTGCGTATGGCCACTAGCGGACTTCCTTCGCGATCTCACCCAAAGCCTTCATGAGCGCATCGATCTCGCCGAGCGTGTTGTAGAAGTGCGGCGATACTCTCAGCCCCTGATAGGAGTCGCGGTAGTGCACCAGGAACCCCCTCTCCTTCAGAAGGGGCTGGGTTTTCTGGACGCCGGGGAAGCGCACGTGGACCGAGGGCCCCCGATGCGCCAGATCGCGCGGCGTGCGGATCTCGAAGCCGAGCTCGTCGGCCCATTCGATGAGGCGGTTGGTCTGCCTGACGCTCTCCTCGCGGATACGATCGAGCCCCGCTTCCTCGAGGATCGAGTAGCCGCACGGGGCCGTGTAGAGAGGCGCGACGGACGGAGTGCCGCCCATGAACCTCTGCATGCCCTCGGCCCAGTCCACCGGATCGAGCCGCATCTCGAACGCCTTCGGATGGGAGAGCCAGCCCGTGACCCTGGGCTTCATGGACGAGACGAGGTCCGGGCGGACATAAAGATATCCGCCGCCGGAGCCGCCGCAGAAGAACTTGTGGGAGCCCCCGATGGCGTAGTCGACGTTCCAGGCGGTGACGTCCACGGGCATGGAACCGGCCGACTGATACAGGTCGACGCACACCCTCGCTCCTACCTGATGCGCCTTCTTCGTGATCGCGCCGATATCCTGCATGAACGACGAGCCGAAGAAAACCTGGCAGGTCGGGATCAGAGCGGTCTCCTCGTCGATGGCGGCGAGGAAGTCCTCGAGCTCGATGCCGATGCCGTCGCGCGACTTCACGACGTGGATGCGCGCCCCGTAGTCGCGCCAGGCGTCCGACAGGTAATGGAGGGTCGGAAAATCCATCTCCGTGTAAACGATCTTGTTCCGCTTCGTGTTCCGGAAGTCGTAGCTCGAGAGCAGCATCGCCATCAGCGACGAGACGTTCAGGTGCATCGCCACGGTGCCGGGCTTCGCGCCGATGAGCCTGCCGCACTGGTCGGCCACCTGGCGGGAACGCGGGACCCACTGTTCCCAGGCGTTCGCCCCGTGATCGACCCAGGCCTGCATCATCTCCTGCAGCGCGGGGCCGACGGTCTTCGGCATCGCGCCGAGGGAGTTGGTCATGAAATAGCCGTACTTGTGGACGGCGGGAAAAAGCTCGCGGTAGGACTCGATCGGTTTCTTCATGACGATCCTTTCTGGAGGTGCGTCCGGATCTCCCAGAGGCAGGGAAAGCATTTCTTCGTGGTCGTCGAGCGCAGATACTCGACGCCGCTCGAGCCGCCGGTCCCCCGGCGGAAGCCGATCACCCGTTCGACGACGCGCACATGATGCTCGCGCCAGAGAGCCAGATACTCGTCGAACTCGACGAGCGACTCAGCCAGCAGATAGAGGGCCAGGTGATCCTGCGGCCTCTGATAGACCGGGAGCAGGGCCGCCATGATCGCGCGCTTGGCCTCTTCGTCGCCCGCGGCCTCCTTCTTGGACGCGTCCTTGGGCATCTCGAAGCCGAGCTTCGAGAGCATGGAGTAGAACTCCTCGCGGAGGTCCGGCTCCTCGTAGCGCTTCTTGAGGATGGCGAGGACCTCGGGCCGGTTCTTGAAGAAGGTGTAGTACCGCTCGTCCTTCAGGCCGGCGCGGAACTCGACCTCGCGGAACTGCAGCGACTGGAAGCCGCTCGCGGGCATCAGGCGGTCGCGGAACTCGAGGAAGTCGACCGGGGTCATGGTCTCGAGGATATGGATCTGGTCGACGAGCAGCTTCATGATCGCGACGATGCGCTTGGTGAAGTGGTGGGCGCGGAGGACCTCGCGCTGCCTCATCTGCGCGACGGTCGCGTCCATCTCGTGGAGGATCATCCGGAACCAGAGCTCGTAGGCCTGGTGGATGACGATGAAGAGCATCTCGTCGTGATGCGCGGGATCGGATTGCGGGATCTGGAGCTTCAGCAGCTCCGGAATCTTGAGATAATCGTTGTAGCTGAGCTCGGTCGCGCCGTACTCACGTGGCTCCGTGCCGCCATGCCCGAACGGGCAGCCCCCGCCTCCCGCGCCTTCGTTCTTTCCGCCTGCGCCGGACATCAGCTCTTCGCTCCGACGCTCTTCGAGAGCTCACCGAGCTTCTGCGCGGAGTCGGCTTCGACATCCTTGTGCAGGGAGTTTCCGTGAGCGTCGATCGTCACGACCACGGGGAAGCTTTCCACCCGGAGCTCCCAGATCGCCTCGGGGCTTCCGAACTTCTCGAGCAGGTAGACGTCGCGCACTTCCTTGATGCACTCCGCGAGCACCTGCGCGGCGCCGCCGACCGCGTGAAGATAGACGCAGCCGAACTTCTGGCAGGCCTGCCGGGTCTTCTCGCCCATGCCGCCCTTTCCGATCACCGCCCGGATCTGGTGTTTTTCGATGATGCCGGCCTGATAGGGCTCCTCGCGGGTCGACGTGGTCGGGCCCGCGGCGGTCACGACCCACTTGCCGCCTTTCTTCATCACGACGGGACCGCAGTGGTAGATGACCCCGTCCTTCAGGCTGACGGGAGGCTCGTTGCCTTCGTGGAGCCACTTGTGGACGGCGTCGCGCCCGGTGAAAACGACTCCGGTCAGCTCGACCATGTCGCCGACCTTCAGCGATCGGATCTTGTCTTCGGTAAACGGGGCCTGCAGCTGGATCATGGTTTTCCGTCCGTTCGTTCGTTGATCAGTAGAGCCACTTCTGGATATCGCCCTTCGCACCCACGACCGCCCCCTGGCGCCGGTACGCCCAGCACATATACGAAACGGTCACGAAGAAGGAAGCGGGAAGTCGGTTGAGAGCGGTGGCCTTGATCCCCAGGAGCGTGGTTTTTCCGCCGAATCCCATGGGGCCGATGCCGAGCTGGTTGGCGAGCTCGGTGCATTCGGCCTCGAGCTTCGCGAGCTCGGGGTTGGAGCTCTTGTCGTCCATCTTCCGGAGGAACTGCTCCTTCGAGACCAGGTAGCCCGTGGCGCGGTCCCCGCCGATGACGACGCCGAGAACGCCCGGGCCGCAGCCCTTGCCTTGAGCCTGCTGGACGGCGTCCAGAATGCACTTCTTGACCCCGTTCAGGTCGCGGCCTGCGCCGACACGCGCGTCCGGAAGGCTGTACTGGGCGCCCACGTTCTCGCAGCCGCCGCCCTTCAGGATGAGGCGGATGTCGAGATGATCCTTGTTCCAAGGCTCGAGATGGAGCGTCGGCGTTCCGGGGCCGACATTGGTGCCGTTGTTCTTTCCCGTCAGGCTGTCCACGCTGTTCTGGCGCAGGTAGCCCTTCTTGGTCGCCTCGGTCACCGCCTTGCGGATCAGCTTCCCGATGATCTCCCCGTCGAGCTTCCTCGGGTAATGGACGTAGAAGAGGATGCTGCCCGTGTCCTGGCAGAGCGGGGCGCTCTTCACCTTGGCCAGCCCGATGTTCTTCTCGATGATGCCGAGCGCGTAGTCGCCTCTCGAGCCCTCGGCCTCCTGCTTGCGGCCGGCCTCGATCGCCTTGACGACGTCCTTCGGCAGCTCGGCTGACGTCTTGCGGATGATCTCTATAAAGGTGGACTGGAGCTTCTTCTGAAGAGCGGTATTCACGGGCGGTCTCCCACTTCTGACATCCTAGAATGGTGCGTTGCCCAACCATAGCCCGCCCGACTTGACCGAATCAAGTGAGCTTGGGATACCGCAACCAAGAGGCTGCGAGACCATGACTGACCCGCGAACTCCGCCGAACGCGCCGTTTTTCGTCGATACCGAGGTCATCACGCTGACCAAGAACGGCGTCTGGATGTCCGACGGGACGGAAATCACCCACGAGCCGACCCGAAAGCGGTTCGCCCGGATCCGCAGGAAGGACGAGAAAGGGTACTTCCTCCAGATCTCCCGCGAGACCAAGCGGATCGTCGTCGAGGACACGCCCTATTTCGTCCATTCGATCGAGGGGGCCCCGGGCGAGGGCTATTCCCTGGTCCTGAATGACGAGACCCGGGAGCGGCTCGATCCGGCGACATTGAGCTACCGCCCCGGACGCCTCGCCTGCCGGGTCAAGGGCGGCGCCGAGGAAGCGAAGTTCCTCCACGCGGCCTACTTCGATCTCCTCCGCGATCTCGAGGAAGACTCGCGCGGGTACTTCCTGGTCGTATCCGGCGCCCGGATCGATCTCGCGCGGAAGTAGCCCGTCAGCCGTGCCCGCCCATCAGGAAGGGCTGAGCGAGGAAGCGCATGTCGCGCTCGCGGCTCGAACGCTCGAAGAACGCGCGGGCTTCGTCCCAGAGCTTCTCGGGCTCGGGAATGCTGAACACCTTGCTGCGGAACTCATGGCAGCCCGGATAGCCCGACGAATACCAGGCCAGGAACTTCCGAGCGTGGATCATCGCCGCGCGCGGGTTGAAGACCTCGTGCAGGAGCTTCTGCTGCTCGTCGATCAGGCCGATGTAGCGCTCCGCCTTCGGCCACTCGTACGCGCGGCCCTCCCAGAGCGCGAGCGACTGCTCGAACAGGAAAGGATTGCGAAGCGCGCCTCGGCCGATCATCACGGCTTCCACGCCGTAGTCCCTGGCACGCCTGACGGCGATCTCGGGCGTCGTGATGTCGCCGTTGCCGATGATCGGCAGGGTCGTCTTGGCCTTCACGCTCCCTATGAAATCCCAGTCCGCGTTCCCGCTGTAGCCTTGCGCGCGCGTGCGTCCGTGGATCGCGACCCAGGAGACGCCCGCGTCGGTCGCCGCGTTCACGACGTCGAGCGCGTTTCTCGAGCTGTCTTCCCAACCCGTGCGGATCTTGATCGTCACGGGGATCTTCACCGACTTCACCATCGCGGTAAGCGTCCTGCCCAGGCCGATGGGATCGCGGCACATGGCCGAGCC
>CAYZKI010000072.1:0-2610 GCA_964478745.1 uncultured Bacteriovoracaceae bacterium | reverse complement strand
TGGGAACGGGGCAGCCCAGATTGAGGTCGACGAAATCCGCGCCGAGGCGCTCGACATACTGGGCCGCCTTGCACAGCAGCTCCGTGTCCTCACCGAAGATCTGCAACCCTACCCGCCGCTCTTCCTCGTGGAATCGGAGCAGGTCGAGCGTTTTGCTTCCCGCGTACTCGATGCCGTTGGCCGAGACGAGCTCCGACACGACGATCGAGCTCTTGAGCCTGCGCATCAACCTCCGGAACGGGGAGTTGGTGATGCCGGCCATCGGAGCCAGGATGAACGGATGCTCGAGGTCGAAAGGTCCGAGCTTGAGCGGCTTCGCGGGGGTACTGCTCACTTCGAAATCCTTACGCGCGAAGCGCCTCGATCTCGGCTCGTTCCTTCGGAGCGTCCTGGGTCAGGTTCTCGCAACCCGTCGGCGTGATGAGGATGTCATCCTCGATGCGGATGCCGATGTGGCGGTAAGCCTCGGGAACGGCCGCGTCGGTCGGCTGCATGTAAAGCCCGGGCTCGACCGTGAAGACCATGCCCGGCTCGAGCGCGCGCGGCTCGCCGTTCTTCATGTAGAGGCCGACGTCATGCACGTCCATGCCGAGCCAATGGCTGGTGCCGTGCGGGAAGAAGCGGCGGAAGCCCGCCTTCTCGACGATCTCGTCGCGATTCCCGTCCATGAGCCCCAGCGAGAGCAGGCCTTCCGTCATGACCCGCGCGCAATGCTTGTGGATCTCCGGAAGCTTCGCGCCCGGCTTGGACATCGCGACGGCTTCCTTCTGGGCCTTGAGCACGAGATCGTAGATCTGAGCCTGCGACTTCGTGAACTGCCGGCTGACAGGGAAGGTGCGCGTGATGTCCGAGGTGTAGTAATCGTACTCGCCGCCCGCGTCGATCAGGAGCAGATCGCCTTCGCGAAGGGGCTCGTTGTTGGAACGGTAGTGAAGGCAGGTCGCGTTCTTGCCGCCGGCGACGATGCTCCCGTAGCCGACGCGGGCGCAGCCGTTCTTGCGGAACGTGTAGTCGATGAGCGCCTCGACTTCGAACTCGTTCATGCCGGCGCGGACTTCCTTCATGGCCGCCTTGTGCGCGAGCGCAGTGATGCGGCACGCCTTGCGGAGCGCATCGACTTCCTCGGGCTGCTTGAACAGGCGCATCTCGCCGATCACCTCGTTCGGGTCGAGGATCGACATCAATGCCTTGCCGCTGCGACCCTGGCTCCGGCGCACGGACTCGAGCGCGCCCAGGATCGCCCGGTCATGATGGGAGCTGACGCCCACGCGGTAGAAAACCTTCTCGGCGGGTTGGAGAAGATCCGGAAGCTTCTTCTCGAGCTCGTCGATCAGATAGGCTTCATCCGCCCCGAACACCGAAGTGGCGCCTTCGACCCCGTAGCGCTCGCCTTCCCACATCTCCTTTTCGGGATCGCGTTTGCGCACGAAGAGGACCGTCTTGTAGGCGCCACCGCCCTTGGACGGAGCGAGGACGAGGACCGACTCCGGTTCCTCGAAGGCCGAAAGGTAGAAGAAGTTCGTTTCCTGGCGGAACGGATAGTGAACATCCGGGTTGCGGAGCACTTCTTCAGCGGACGGGAAGATGAAAGCCGCGCTTGGATGCGCCTTCATCAGGGCGTCGCGTCTCTTCTTGAACCAGCCGGGGATATTGCGGGGAAGCATAAGAACCTCTCTCCGTACTTACCTTTCCCTACTATTTTACACAAGTTCAGGCCGGGCACGGCGGGCGGGCCCGTTCGGCTTGTGCCGGGCCAAATCAGGTCTAAGATGAATGAATGGTCTCCCGACTGCCTCTCACGGCCGCCCTTCTGCTTTCCTTCCTCTGCCTCTCTCTGACCACGGCGGGGGCCATGGCGGGGCAAACCGGGCAGACCGCGCTTTCCGCCTGTATCGAGACGAGAGCCGCCCTGGACATCGGCTCGGCCAGCACCAAGCTGAAGGTGGCGGAGGTCGACGTCTGCCTGCATACACTCGTGAGGATCGTCTATTCGGAAGAGCGCAGGGTCGAGTACGCCGAGGACCTGAACCGGAGCGAATCGGCGCAGGCGTTCAGTCCCGAGATCCTTGATCAGGGGCGCGAGGCCATGTCCGGGCTCGCCGCGATCGCCAGGGCCAAGGGAGCGAAGGTGATCGCGGGCGTGGCGACCGAGTCCTTCCGGAAAGCGGCGAACGCCGGCGAGCTGCTGAACGCCGTCCAAGGCGCGGTGATCGAGATCATCACGCAGGACGACGAGGCCCGCCTCGGTTACCTGGCGGCGATGTCGGTCGCGAGCGCCCCTTCCCCGGAACGTCTCCTGGTGTGGGATATCGGCGGCGGAAGCATGCAGATCATGTCTCACGAAGTCCTGAAGGGCGGAGAGCCTTACAGGGGAAAGCTCGCCAGCGTCGAGTTCAAGCGGCGGGTCCTCGGGATGCTCGGGCGCACCGGCCAGGGAGCCTCTCCCAACCCGGTCGGACGAGCCAGGATCGAGGAGGCGATCGGCCTCGCCCGGGAGCACGCGCTCAAGACCGTCAGCCCGGAGCTGCGCGCGCGAGCCTCGTCGCCCGGCATGAGGGTTTACGGGATCGGCTCCCTTTTCTTCAAGAGCATCCAGGGCCAGCTCGACGG
>CAYZKI010000071.1:0-11519 GCA_964478745.1 uncultured Bacteriovoracaceae bacterium | reverse complement strand
CTGGACCGTTTCGACTTCTTTCGAGTTGCGATCCGTACTGGCTTTTTAGGGCGTCCTGCCCGTTCACCAGTGCAACTCACATTGAAAAGGCTAAGCAGTTTTTGCCGGGCTGTCAAAAACAATTCTGCAGAGGGTCGGCAAGCCTTACCGGGTTGTTACCCGCGATAGTTCAAGTGATGTGTGAAGTTTCACGAAGAATGCTCGCGGTTTGAGGGGTTAGCCAGGTGCCAGACCGCTGACGGAGCGGGGTCAAAAGTCCCTCTGGGGCGCTGAAAAAATGACTGCTTTTCCCAGTGTTTTCAAGGAGTCCGGGCGATCACCGAGGGAGGCAAGACCCCGTCCGCGCCCTGGCCGCGCCAGTCCGGAGAATTAATAAGTGAGCCCGAGGGATCTGAGCCACAGATCCGTGTTCTTATCGCCGCGGAAGCCGAACCAGAGAAGCATTCCGAGCGCGAGAACGCCGACGGCGCCCCAGCTGATCCACTGCGAGGACCTGCCCAGCCTGCGGTGATAGAGCCCGATCTGAAAAAGGGCGATCATCAGGGCAAGAGCCCAATACGGATAAAGCCTCGCTGCCAGGTAGATCAGCCTCATTCTTCCAGCGTAACGGCCTCATCGCCGATCACGCAAGATACGAATGCCGATCCAACGCCCTTAGCGGATGCTCTTCAGCGCCGCGACCTGATCCGTCTTTTCCCAGGTAAACTCGGGCTCGTTGCGGCCGAAGTGACCGTAGGCCGCCGTCTTCGAGTAGATCGGGCGGAGCAGGTTCAGCGATTCGATGATGCCCGCCGGGCGGAGCGAGAAGATCTCGCGGGCGGCGGCTTCGAGCTTACGCAGCTCGACCTTTTCGGTGCCGAAGCCCTCGACCATCACGCTGACGGGCTCGGCGACGCCGATCGCGTAAGCGAGCTGAACAAGGCAGCGGTCCACGAGACCGGCAGCGACCAGGTTCTTAGCGACGTAACGGCCCATGTAGCAGGCCGAGCGGTCGACCTTCGACGGGTCCTTGCCCGAGAAAGCCCCGCCGCCGTGGGCGCCATGTCCGCCGTAGGTGTCGACGATGATCTTGCGGCCGGTGAGGCCGCAGTCACCCATCGGCCCGCCGACGACGAAACGTCCGGTCGGGTTGATGAAGAACTGGGTTTTCGAATCGAGGAGCGAAGCCGGAATCGTCTTCTTCACGACCTCTTCGATGATCGCTTCCTTGATCTGTTTGTGGGTGATCGCCTCGTCGTGCTGCGAGCTGACGACGACGGCGTCGATGCGCTTCGGCTTGCCGTCTTCGTACTCGACGGTGACCTGGGTCTTGCCGTCCGGACGGAGCCACGGGAGCGTTCCGTCCTTGCGCACGGCCGACAGGCGAAGCGCCAGCTTATGGGACATGTCGATCGAGAGCGGCATGAGGTTCTCGGACTCGCGAACGGCGTAGCCGAACATGATGCCCTGGTCGCCCGCGCCCTGTTCCTTCGTATTGTGAAGGCCCTGGCCGGTGGTGACGCCCTGGGAGATGTCCGGCGATTGGCGATCGAGAGTGACCATCACGCCGCAGGTCTTGTAGTCGAAGCCCTTTTCAGACGAGTCATAGCCGATGCGCTTGACCGTCTGGCGAGCGATGTCCTGGTAGTCGATGCGCGCGTTCGTCGTCACTTCGCCGGCGACGACGATGAGGCCCGTGGTCACGAGCGTTTCGCACGCGACGCGGGACTTGGGATCCTGAGTCAGGAGCGCGTCGAGGACGGCGTCCGAGATCTGGTCCGCGATCTTGTCCGGGTGACCTTCGGTGACGGATTCAGAGGTAAAGAGGTAGTGGCCTTTGGACATCGTCGCGTCTCTCCGTTTTTCTAATGTCTTCTTAGTCGATGTGGATCGGGAACTTCGGGGTCGTGCCCTTGTTCTGTTCGCGGCGCTTACGAGCCTTGCCCTTGCGTGCCTTGCGAATCTTGCGAGCGGTCTTGGACTTCATCCGTCTGGATGGCATGTGAATACTCCCGTGAGTTGAGCCTGTTTGTGCGAGGGTTAGGGAATAGCCGTTGCCTCGTGGGATTGTCAACTTTCTTAGTGTTTTCACAGCCAAAAAGGCCTGGTCCTTGCGAAGCGGCCCGGCATGCTGAACCGCTGTATTCAAGTAGGGATCGCCCTGGGTCTGGTTTTCGACATCCTGCTCGGGGCGCGAGCCCTTGCCTCGGAGCGGCCCCCCTGGGTGCTGAGTCCGGGAGAGCAGCGGCAGTTTCGGGCTCCGGGCCTGAGCCGCTATTCCCTGGGCGGAGGCGCCGTCCGGGGCCGCTCGTCCCATGACTCCATCATGATCAAGGCGGTTCAGCCGGGGCGTTCCGACCTCTGGGTCTGGAGATCCGACGGGTCCTCCGTGCATCAGCCCATCGAAGTCTCGAAGGGATCCCCCCTGCCCGCGAGCTCCCAAACTGCGATGACGCGCGCGCTCTCCCGCTTGAACGAGGTCGGAATCGTTTATGCCGGCGATGGACGAATCATCCTGACGGGAGAAATCCAGTCATTGGAGGAGGCCGCTCGCGTTCGGGCCTTGCGCCCGCAGGTCGAGGACCAGACCCGTCTGGCTGCCCGCCCCTTCCGGGAGGGCCGGGAGCGCCTCGAGACCTGGCTTCGCCAGTCGGGCCCGCCGACGTTGCGCCTGGAGGAACGGGACGACCAGCTCTGGATCCGGGGCTCCCTGGATCGCCCCTCGGAGTACGCCTCGGTGCTCCGGCAGATCCGGTCACGCTTTCCTTGGGCCGAGGTCGAAATCGAGACTCTTCCCGATGCCTCACCCACGGTCCATTTCCAGGTCTATCTGCTCGAGCTGAAGCGATCCGGATTCCGCAATCTGGGAATCAGCTGGCCCAAGGCGATCCAGGGAGCTTATCAGCTCTCTCCGGTCCGCGGCTGGGGCTCCAGTCAGCTCGAGATCGCGCTTCAGGCCCTGGAGGGCGACGGCTCCGCCCAGATCCTCTCGCGCCCCGAGCTGGTTGTCCGGGCGCCCGGGGAAGCCGAGCTCTTCGCCGGAGGCGAGCTCCCGATCCAGACCACGACCCGGTTTCAATCCAACGTCAGCTGGAAGAACTTCGGTCTGACGCTTCGACTTAAAGTAGCGGGCTCGACGGGCGATCGAGTCCGGCTCGAGGTCTTCACCGAAGTGAGTCACCTGGACTCCACCTTGGCGCTCAACGAGATTCCGGGAATCCAGGCGAATCGGATGAAGACCCAGGTCGATGCCCGCTACGGATCGCCGCTCTTCCTGTCGGGCCTCCTTCAAAAGGGGCATCGGGAGCAGGCGCGTGGGTTGCCCGCGCTCCGGCGCATCCCGATCCTGGGCCTGCTGTTCGGGTCCGAGGATTACCTGAGCGAGCGCTCCGAGCTGGTGGCGATCCTGGTCCCGATGTCGACGCCGCCCCGGGCTGAGATCGAGCGTTTCGACTCGCTTCGCAGCGTCGATTCCCCGCGCCTCGAGCGAACGGAGGAAACCGCTCCCGCGAGAACGCACCGGACGGCCGATTCGCAGCTTATTCCCCAGCGAATCGAGCACCGCTCCATGCCTGGGGCGCATCGCTCCGCGACCCATCCTCGTGGGCTTCGTCCCTACGGGAGGCGGCGATGAATACGCCAGGCTGGCTTCGCGAACAGCTTGAGGATCCGCAAGTCACGGACCTCTGCCTGAACGGCCCGCTTCAGACCTATGTCGACCGTGGCCAGGGGATGAAGGCTCTTCAAAGAAGCGACGCCCTCTGGGGGTCCGAAGACGAACTGCGAAGCTGGGTCCTGAGCCGCCTCTCGGAGGCCGGAAAATCCTGGGATGCCCGGCACCCCTTCGTGGATGCGACGATCCAGACGGGCGCGGGCGTGGCGCACCGGCTTCACTCCGTCTTTCCTCCGATCTGCCGGAGCGGCATCCTGGTATCCCTTCGAAGGCTTCCTGGAACTTCGGAAGGCCGGGCCCGGAAGCGGTGGAGCGCTTCGCCTTATTACCCGAAGCTTTGTGAGATCGTCGCGGCTGGGGAATCGATCCTGATTGCCGGAGCGACGGGATCGGGAAAAACCACGCTCGCTTGCGACCTGCTCGGATGCATTCCGGAAGATCAGCGGATCGTGGCGCTCGAGGATACCCCCGAGCTCTCGACCTCCCACCCGCACTTCCTGAGCATGCAAAGCCGACCTCCGAACTCAGACGGCTTCGGCGAAGTCACGCTCCGTGCCCTGCTCAGGCAAACCCTGCGCATGAGGCCGGATCGGATCGTGCTCGGCGAGTGCCGAGGAGGAGAGGTACTCGACCTGCTGCAGCTCCTGAATACGGGCCACGGAGGAGCGCTCGCCACGCTCCACGCCAACTCGGCCCGGGAGGCGATCAAGCGGGTCGAGCTGCTCTGTCTCCTGGCCGCCCCTCCCGGCCTCTCTCTTGCCGCCATCCGCGAGCTGCTGGCGGGCGGCCTTCGCTGGATCACCCATCTGAATCGCGGGCCGGAAGGCCGCACGATCTCCGAGCTTTGGCGCATCGAGGGACGCGAAGGCGACACGATTCTCATGCGCCCGATGCCGGATCGATGATAGAACGTGACTCACCATGGAAAGTGAGCAACGGAATTCGGGATCGGTCGACGCGTCTTTTGCTGTCGCTGAGGAGAGGCGCATCTCCCGCCTGAGCCGTTTCGTCTGGACCATGCGGATTCTCGGACTGCTTTACGCCGCGTTCGCGGTCTTCCTCTTCCTTTTCCCGACCGAGTATTTCTACCTGGTCAACGTCGGCCCGAAAGTCTTCAAGCTCACCGAAGCGATTCCCGATCCGGTGGAAAAATTCTTCATCGTCTTCGCGACATCGAGCTTCGCGATGCTGGCCGGACTTTCCTGGTTCTCGGCTACTTATCCTTTCATCCGTGGCTTCGTGATCGTCCACCTCCTTGCGAAGGTCGTGACCTGTTACGGCTTCGTCTACCTTTTCATGAACGAGCAGCGCTACTTCGCCTATGCGACGGGAGCCGCGATCGATTTCCTCATCGGCTTGCTCGTCCTTTGGACCGCCGCTTTCGTGAGAGTGGAGGCGCCCCACCGGGAGCTTCCGCCCACCTCTTCTTCCGAACCGCTCAGCGACTGAGAACCCGGCGATGCTGAACACGAACGAACCCGACAATCCGCAGAAGCTCTCCGCCACCGGCTCCCCTTCCTCGCGATCTTCCTCGAACGTCCTCGAAGGTCCGATGCGCGAATCCTGGTACCTGCGCGTGAACGATCTCGTCAACCAGAGAGCTTTGCTGCTCGAGTTCGCCGTGCTCCTGAGCGCGAACGGGTTCCGCAGGGTCGCGCAGGTACGGGCGGTCACCTTCCATCGGCTGAGCGCGAGCGAGGTGAGCAAAGCCGCCGTCCAGCAACTCTTCGACCTTTCCAGCTTCCGGAGGAACGACCGCCAGATCTCGATCGAGAAATGTGTTTGGAGCGAGAACGCGAGCCACGGCTCGGTCCGCAACGCAAACCAGTCGGTCGAGTGGGACCTGAGCTTCCACCCGGGCCCTGAAACGATCGACGTGCGCGCGCCGGCGAAATCGGGATGGATCGGCAGGATCGGCCAGCTTCTCGGCGGCGCGATCGCCCAGCGCAGCTGGAGCTCCGGCTCCTCCCAGGTCGACCTGCGGGTCAGCGGAACGGTGAAGGTGAACGGCGAGTCGTTCACGCTGACCGAAGCCCCCGGCTCGACCGGCAGGTCCTCGGGCGCGCACCTGCCTCAGTCCTGGATCTGGGCCCAGGGAAGCGCGTTCCTCAACGAGCGCGGTACCCGCGTGACGTTCGCTTTCGAGGGGCTGTCCGTGAGAGAGCGCCTTCTCGGGCGGATCGCGGGACCCGCCTCCACGAGTCTCTTCTTCCTCTATCAGGACAAGCCCTACTTCTTCAGCTCGGTGAGGAACCCGCTCACGGTACGCAGCCAGGCGACGCTCTCTCGCTGGGTGTTCTCCGCGGAGGCGGGCGACCTGGTCTTCCGCGGAGAGGCGCGCGCGGAGTTCCGCGACTTCGCCGGGGTGACGATCGAGGACACCAATGGGAGCTTCGTTCACGCCGCTACCTCGCTCGTCTCGGACCTGGAGGTCCGCGTCTACCGCCGAGGCAAGATCGAATCGGCGTTCTACGCTAACGGGATCGGGACGCTCGAGGTTTCACAGCGCTCCAGGAATCCTTACGTTCCGTCGCTGATCTAGCAGACTCAGGCGGCTCCGAGAACTTCGCGATCCAGTGACGGCCGCCGGCGGGGAATCGCCAGGGTGAACCACCCAACACGAGCGTCGCGCACATCGACCAGAGCGCGAGCTCGAGGACGATAAGCCCGAGCGGCCAGGGCTCGCGGCCTCTCACAAGCCCGCCCCCGGGATGCCCGACGAGAGCCAGGCAATGGCGAATGCCGCGACCAGCATCGAAACGAGCGCGGGCGCGACCAGGCAGAACAACGGGAGCAGGCATCGCGTGGTCAGCAGCGAGACCTCGTGATCCATCGCCGCCTTGAGATCTCCGCCGAGCGCCAGCAGAGCGGCTTCCACCCGCGGAGCGCACGGCGTTCCTTCCATCAGGCTGATCTGCGCCGCCCTCCTGATCGACGTGCCAAGCTCGACCAACAGCTGCGCCGACGTCCCGAGCTTCGATGACCTCGGATCCTTCCCTTCGTCGTGCTTCCAGACCGAATGACCCCAATGCCGACCGAGCTCAGCGGCCCCGCCTCCGAGATCCGAGCATGCTCGCGCGAAGGCGAGGTCGACCGGAGTTCCGGCGCGCACGAGCGCGAGGAACCTCTCGCCCGCGCACTGCGCGGCGAGCAGCCACGGCCGCAGCTCGGCGGGCAGGCCGGCCCAGCGGGCCTGATCGGCGAGGGACATCATCCAGCACGCGGCGCCCATCGAGAACGCGAGCGCCACGGCGCAGACGCCCAGCCAGGCGCGCGGGTACTCGGGAACCCCGGGAACCAGCGCGAACAGGACGACTCCGAAGACCGGAACGAGAGCCGCGCAGGAGGCGGCCTGCGCGAGCGACTGCGCGGATTTCGCGCGGGCCTCCGCGAGCGCGGCCGAATGCCGCTCCGACAGCTCCCGAAGGCGCCTGAGCGTCGGGATCACCGCCGCGCCCGAGCTCCGAAGCTCGCGGATCGCCTCGGAGGCCAGCCTTCCCCACGGCTCCGGCAGCGAGGCCAGCGCGTCCCATTCGGCGGAAGCCGGCACCACGCCCGAAAGCAGCGTTTCCTCGATGCGAAGCAGCCTCTGGGTGACGGCCTCGAGCTCGCGCTTCTCGCGAGTGAGGCGGAAAGCGCCGGAGAAGACGTCGAGATCGGGAAGGATGTGCCTGAGGCTCAGGCCCGCGAAGAATACGGCGGAACTCCAGAGAAGCGTCATGAAGGGCCGAACTGCAGGGATTTGGCCAACTTCCGCCGGAGGCGCGGCGCTGCCCAAGATCTGGACACCCAGACAGGGCGCCTACACGCCCGGCGCGGAGGGTGCGCGGTGGCCCCAGGAGGTCCGGGCACCTGAAGGCTCCTGCTCCCGCGCATACCCCTTGCTATCGGGTCCGTGCGCTCGTTTGCGTGGAGGCTGGAATGCAGCGGTTATTCGCATTCATCGGATTGGCACTGTTCGCGGCTCTCGGAGTGGCCACCTTCTATAATAGAAGTGGATTCGACGACGGGCGGGACAGGCTCGTGGGAAGCTGGCAGCTTCGCGAGAAGATCTGCGTCCGCCGCGGGGAACCCAACAAGGTTCTCGACTATCAGGACGAGCGCGCGAACCTGATCTCCGTCCTACACTTTCGCACGAGCGACGCCGGCGTGATCGAAGAGGTCCACCTCGAGAAGAAGCGCTCCTGCACGGGGCGCGCGAGATTCAAAATCTCCTTCCTCGACGGCGAACGATTGAAGCTCACCCGCGGGCCCATGAACTGGGAGGGCGCCTCGCGCTCGGTCGCGCAGCTGGGCTGCGCGGGAGACGAAACGCAGGAAACGAGCTTCTTCAAGTACCGCTTCGAAGGCGAAAGCGACGAGCTTCGGATCACGCAAGTCGATCACAGCCGCGCCTGCCACGAGGTCGTTTCAGTCTATGAGCGCGACAGCAGGAAGCGCGGGCCGGCTTCCATGAACTCCGCGCCGCGGGCGCGCAAGATCGCCGATCAACTCGGCGAAGTCCAGGCATTGCTTGGCGCGGACGCGAGCTCGTCGTGCGAAGCTTTCCCCAACGATCGCGCTCCGGTGCGCGCCTCGACGATCGACACCAGCGCCTATTTCGATTGCCTTCAGGGTTTGAAGGACGCGTCGAAGAATTGGGAGACGTTCTACGGCTCGTCCTACTGGGAGCGAGATCGCCTTTCTAAGGCGCATTTTCCCCTTCCGGACTTCGTCCAGATGCGTGACCGCGTGATGCTCTTCCCGTCGACGGGCGGGAAAGACACCTTCGTCGCTACCGACGAGGGAGTCTTTTCGATTCCGTACGGGAACTACAACCTCGCGGCCAGCCTCAAGAGCGGGTCGCACTACTACATTCTCAAGCTCCAGCTCGAACACAAAGCGCAGCCGGTGGCCGTCTCCGTACGCGACAGCGGACTCGTAAAGGCCGCGCAAGAGGCCTATACCCTGCGAACCGGCTACTCGGTCGACTCCGTTGGCAGCCGTCTGTTCTGGTACGGCCCGGACACGATCTCGGTTGAAGAGGCATCCAAGAAAGATTCTGTCTTTGAAGTCGTCCCGGCTCGCGTCATCAATCCCGACCATCTCGAGGAATCCATGGAGGAGGCGAACGCCTTTCTCAAGGAGCAGGCCGGCAAAATCTTCGACTATGTCTTCATCCGCATGGCGCTTGCCGAGCGCGAGCGCCGCTCCATCCAGGTCTGGGGTCCGCAGGATGACGGAAGTTACGAGAAACGCCGTCAGGAGCTCGCCCGCCTCACGCGCGAGAACGCCGAGCTTCCGAAGAGGCGCGCCGACCTGCATAAGGTCGATCTCTCGCGCCTTCCGGTGGCCGCCGCCGACGCGATCGCTCGGGAGATGATGGCTCTCGAAGGCCGCGCGGCGGAGCTTCCGGGATTGCTCGAAGCCGCGCAGCAGCTTTTCGATTCGGCGAAGCGAGGCTATGACTATCGCCAGAACTTCCTGAAAACCGGCTACCAGAAGGTTCTCGACGAAACGCTCGAGAAGAGAGCTTCCGCTCAAAAAGAGACGCTCGCCGCTCTCGAAGGGGCCTGCTCGCGGATTCCCGCGGTCTCGAAGGAGATCCAGGCTGCGATCGATGAGCTGAAGGATCCGAAATCCGCCGTCGTGAAGCGCGAAGAGAAGAAACGAAGCAGGAGATAAAGGTCTGGCTGCCTAGTCTGCCTAGCTGCCTAGCTGCCTAGCTGCCTAGTCTGCCTTGTTCCTCCAGTAAGTCTCGACCGGGACTTCACCGCCCACAGTGAGCTCCGGAATACGCAGCGTAGGCTGCGCGTCCGTGACCGGGGCGCCCTGGCCGTCCTTTCCGCAGGTGCCCGTGCCGAACACGCCGAGGTCGCTTCCCACGCGGTCGACGATCGACATCGCTTTCGGGCCGTTGCCGACGAGCGTGGCTCCGCGGATCGCGTCGCCGATCTTCCCGTCCTGGATGAGGTAGCCTTCGGTGACCGCGAAAACGAAGTCGCCGGTTACGGTGTTGACCTGGCCTCCGCCCATCGCCTTCACGTAGACGCCCCACTTCGTGTCGCGAAGGATCTGCTCGGGGTCGTCTTTCCCGGCGGCGATGTACGTGTTCGTCATGCGCACGATGGGCTTGCTGCGGAAGGTCTCGCGCCTCCCGTTTCCGGTGGCAGGCATGTCGAACTTCATCGCGGAAAGCTTGTCGACGAGATAGCCTTTCAGGATCCCGTTCTCGATCAGCACGTTCTTCTGCGCTGGCGTGCCCTCGTCGTCGAAAGCGTAGCTTCCGCGCTTGGCCGGCAGCGTCCCGTCGTCGAGCACGGTGATCAGCGGGGACGCGACCTGCTGGCCGATCTTGTTCTGGTAGACGGACAAGCCGTTGCAGGCCAGGTCAGCCTCGAGCCCGTGCCCGACGGCCTCGTGGATCATGGTCCCGCCGGCCTCGGCGGCGAGCACGACGGGCATCGTCCCCGAAGGCGCGGGCTTCGCGTCGAGCAGGATCGCCACGCGGCGGGCCGCCTCGCGTCCCAGCTCCTCCGGCTTGCGCTCGTTCTCGAAGAACTCGATGCCCACGAAGCCGCCGTCGCTCTCGTGCGCGCTCTCGACGCGGCCGTCCTTCTCGCCGACGACCATCACGTACATCTGGAGATAGGTCTTTTCCTGGGGCGAGACGACTCCGTCGCTGTTGAGGACGAGGATCTTCCTCAGGGAGTCGAGCACCACGGCCGTGACCTGGCGCGCACCGGGGAGCTCTGCGCGCGCGGCGCGCTCGCCGCGCTCGGCGAACTCGATCTTCTGGGCGAGGGTCACCGCGCGTGGCGACTTCCGGACCCGGTACTCCGCGATCTCACGTGAGGTGGCGCGAGGCTGCTGCCACTCGATCCTGCCGGGCGTCGCGGGCTTCTTCTTGGAGCTCACGGCTTCGGAGAGCGTCTGGGCGAGCGCGATGAGCGCGGGCTCGGTCAGGTCGGTCGTGTAGCCATAAACTTGACGGTTATCGAAGAGGATCCTGAGCCCGGCGCCGCGGTCCACGCCGTCGACGATCCGGTCGACCCTGCCGCCCTCGTAGAACACGCGCGTGGAGTGGGTCTCCTCGAAGAACAGCTCCGCCAGCGCCCCGCCCTTGGCGAGAGCCGTCGCGAAGACCTTCTCGAACTCGATCTCACCCAGGCCGAAACGACTAGCTTCCTTGCTTGCTAAGCTCATGAAGAGAATCTCCCAGTTCATTAGACAGCTTATGGAGGAGCTCTTCAACATCGGCTTCGAAGCTCGCGCCGTAGCGGAGCTCCAGGTCGCGGTGCAGGTCGCCCATCCGGTGCTCGAGCGTCGAATAGCTGACGGTCCCCTCGTAAGACTCGAGGATGAAGTACACGTACGCCGCGTCTTCCTTCCTGACCCGAATGATCTTCCGCTGAAACGAAGTCTCCGCCGCGCGTTCCGACATCCCACATTTTTCTCGCATAAACGGCAGAAATTGCCCACACACTTCCACGCGTTACGCGTTGCTGAAGCGAGCGCATCAACTTATTCTATGGAGATGGGAAACAAGATTGCCGTTGGCTGCGCCTTGGCTTTGCTTTTGCCCCTGGCCGCCTGCTCCTCCGCGAAGAAGTCGACCGACAGCGCGACCGCCGATCGAGACAAGGAGATCGCCGTCCTTCACGGGCGAATTCAAGAGCTTGAGGCCCAACTCAAGTCGACGAACGACAAGCTTGACGCGATGCGAGTGATGCTCGAAGCGGCCAATCCGCAGGCGAAAGCGCCGGAACCTCCCGAGCCCACCGGAATCGTCGGCCACCCGGCCGACGGGGCGGGCTCGCGGGTGGAACCCACTCCCTCATCGCTCGACCCCGAGGGAAGCTTCGTTCGCGATCAGGCCGTTCAGTCG
>CAYZKI010000070.1:9845-11641 GCA_964478745.1 uncultured Bacteriovoracaceae bacterium | reverse complement strand
CCGTTCGCGGTGCCCGCCTGGAGCCTCGCGTGCCACGCCGTCTCTTCGACGTCGTCGGCGTCGGTGCCAAGGACGCGCGCGATGCGCCCGTAGGACCAGTGGCCCTCGTGCAGCGCCACCAGGATGAACCGTTCCTCGGGAGTCAGGCGGAAGAACGGGTGGTTCAGCACGCCCAGGTTGGCGAGCGAGTTGGCGGCGTCGCCACCGCGCTCGGCCTGGTCCAGCAGAGCGACGATCGCGCGTTCCGCGGTGCGGTCCTCCTCGAGGCCCAGCAGCGACGTGGCCGCCACGGTGTCGAGGAGCGCGCGCTCGGAGTCGGATCTCACCGACCAGAGAGCCTGGCTCACCCGCGAAAGCGTCCTCAAGTCCTCGAATCTCACGTCCCGATCCTCACGATCCGAGTGTAGCATGACCTGCCCCGAGCGGGCCCCCGTCAAATCCCGGACGGAAAAAACACAACCGGGCCGTGACCTCTCGGCCACGACCCGGCTGGTACCTTTTCGAACTCAGGACCTTGCGATGCCGAGCTTACTGGCCGCTGCCAGCGCCGAACACCGTGGGAGCGCCCCAGGCTTTTCCGATCGCCCGGCCCATGGCTTCCCGGTCGACCATCTCGTAGCCCGAGGATCCCGAAGAAGCCGCCGTCGGGTCGACAGCCTGCTTGTCCTGGATGCTCGAGACCATGCGGTCAGACTGAGCGACTTCCTGGCAAACGCTGCTGGTCTTGCCGCAGCCCGGGACTTCGCCGGTCTTCGGGGTCGTCATCTCGGGATCGTTGATCACTTCGGTGCCCGCGAGAGGCTGAGCCGACATCGGGGTGCAGGTCTCGACGCCGGATTCGCTCGTGGTGCAGTTGCACCAGCGGCCGCTCACCATGCGGACCATCACCCGGCCGGTGGCCTTCGTGCCAGCGACCGCGCGGCCGCCGAGCCAGCGGAACGGGGAGACGATGGCGCCGCCGACGCGGGACCAGAAGCCAGGCTTGCCCATCTTGGCGTATTCTTCCTGGATGTCCTTCTGGGCTTCAGCGCGCTTCTTGTTACGCTTGGCCTCGAACTCGGCCATCTTCTTGTTGTACTTGGCTTCGAACTGAGCGAACTCCTCCGAGTAGTCCTCGTTGTAGTCCCTCACGCGGCCGTTCTCGAGCTTGTTCCACTCCTTGACGGCCTTGCAGTAGTCCTTCTCGCTCGCGCAGGGGCTGGTCTGCGCGACGTTGATCTTGTTGGAGATGCGGCTGCGGCGCTTCTCGATGTCGCCCGCGCGCTTGTCGAACTCCCTCTTCAGCTTCTCGTGCTCCTTGCGCATCTTTTCCTTGTACTCGGCCTCGTCCTTGTCGATCTCGGCGAGATCCTTGTCGCGCTCGCGGACGATCTTGGCCACCTTGCGGCCGTACTCGTCCTGCGCTTCGGACATGCGGACTTGCTGCTTGTATTCGGCGCAGGCGCGCTTGCGCGGATCCACGGAGTCCTTCTCGCAGGGGCCTTCGCCGCCGTCGCTCTGGACTACGGGAGCCTTCTGGACGACGGTGGCGCAGGGAGCGGTCTGGACTTTTACAGGATCACAGGGGGAAAGCTCCTCGGCCTTGACCGGGGAGGCCGCGATGAAGGCGATGCCCATCGCTCCCGCGAACGCGAACTGATAAAAACGGAAATTGATAGCTCTCATGAAATAGGTCCTCTCAATCGAATTAGGTTTCCCGGAAGTATCGCAAGGGCGGTGCCACGATGGCCCGCTCCTGAAACGTTGAAAACGCAGGCGTTTTCGGCGAATGAGCGAAGGCGGGCTGTCGAAGGTCT
>CAYZKI010000070.1:1516-9835 GCA_964478745.1 uncultured Bacteriovoracaceae bacterium | reverse complement strand
GGTCTCGACAGCGTTCAAACTTCTTAGCCAGAACAAGTAGGCGGTTTCCGCGCGGAATCCGCGAAAAGCGTCGAAGATCCTGACCCCCGCCTTTCACCCGAATTCTCGGCGTTTTCGAGGGTTTCTCCGGTGAGGATGCGAGAGACGGCGGCGACCTGCGTCGGCGTGGCCCCTCCCTTGCACAACCACCTCCCATCATGAACTCGACGAGCTTTCGCCTGGGCGCCCTGTGCGCCGCCGTGTTCTTACTCATCTCCACGGGTTGCCAGAACAACTCGCGCGCGAGACAGCGGAGCACCTCCGCGGGCAGCAGCGGCTGGGTCGACACGGGCGACTTCTTCGGTGGCCCCGGCTTCCCGGAGGAAGAGGAGAACGAGCCCCTTCCGCTTCCGACGTTCGCACCGGGCCCTTCCCCGAGCCCGGTGGCGGAACCCAAGCTCCCCCCGATCGAGCTTCGCGTCGAAGGCGTGGGCTATAACGAGGTGGTCGTTCCCGAGCTTCCCGTCGGCAGGAAACTGAAACTGCAGTTTATCCCTGGAAAACAGGACTCCACGGTGGCGAACTCGAACTTCCTGCCCCACTACTCGAAGCTCGGCGTTTACATCACCGTCGGCTCGCAGACGATCGCCACTCCCATGCTCGATAACGGGTATGCCGTTGGAGCGGCTCCCGTGAAGAGCAACATCCTGAACTTCTCGATGGCGGTAGCCGAGAATTGCGAAGGTCAGGACGAGGACTGCCGGGAGCTCGTGGACATCAAGGTCTCGAGGCCCAATTACGACTACTGGTGCCTGAACTACCTCATGTACTGCCCCTGGACGCAGGTCCACGCCACTCATCCGTGGAACGGAACCCTGCTGATCGAGACCGACGACACCGAACCGCTCACGAGCGTTCAATAACCATTATGGAAAAAGCCATCCGGGACATGTCGAAGATCTGCACAGGTGTTTCACCGATGTGTCACCGGGAACCCACCCTGCTCCGGACGAGAATCACCCTGACCGCCGGAAGATCAATGCCTTACGCGACAGGGGGTCATTTGGCACCCAGTCTGCAAAGTCAGGGACTGAGAGAGATGATTTTATGAACTCGCGCAAGAAGCACAGCAAGATCTACCTGGCATTCGCGGCTGCCGTCGCGGCCGCGGCCCTGACCGGCTGCGGAGGCGAAGCGGCTCACCGGAGCATCGATCCCCCGACCACGGGCGGAACGACAGGCGGGATCACGGGCGGCATCACCGGCGGAGTGACGGGCGGGACGACCGGTGGAACCACCGGCGGAATCACGGGCGGCACGACGGGCGGAACCACGGGGGGCTTCGACCCCGCCGCGAGCTTCACGTTCGAGGTGACCGGCGCGAACGGCCTCGAGCCGGCCTACACCACGCCTTCGATCTACACGGACACCAAGCTTCGCGTTCGGGTGAACGCCGGCGCTGCGGGACGGATCCGCACGACGAGCGGAAGCTACTCGAACTACAGCGCGAGCTACAGCTGCGTGAGCTACAGGCTCAGGGTGCAGGGCCGCACCTTCAACACGGGTTACCTGACCGTGCCCGGCGCGGGCGTGGACTGCGGAACCGGCGGCCAGACCTCCCAGATCCTCGACATGTCGAGCTTCCTCACCCCGGGGCTCGGCGCGTTCACGATCGAGGTTTCAGCCCAGTATTACAGCGCTTACTACGAGGAATGCCTCAAGAACCCGGTCCCGTACATGTACAACTGCGGCCGGTACTGGCAATACCCGGTCTACCAGACCCACACGGTCACGGGCTCGATCGACGTCGAAGTGAACGGAAGCTCGCTCTAAGGCTTCAGTAGTAGCAGCTTCGCACGCGGGCGGACTCGAACATCCGCAGCATGAAGTTGCTGGGGTTCGGGAGCTCGCGCTTGCGGGCCTTGAGCCAGACGCCGTCGACCACGATCGCCAGCGCCTGCGGAGGCTGTTGAACCGTGTCCCGCGCAGCTGACGGCGTGGGATAGAAGCCACCCGGGACGAACAGCGTCTTCAGCGGGATCTCCCGGCTCAGGCTTCCGGCGAAGTGATTGCCGCCGTAATGCTTGAGATCCACGGCGATGAGCCGGGTCTCCGCGGTCGAATCGGGAAGGAACACGGCGCGGACCCTCTCGCGGCCGGTGAAGCGCGCGTCGTCGACCTCGATCCAGACGTTGTAGGCGAAATAGCCGATGGTCTGGCCATAGGCGGAATGGTGAGCGCGGGTGTCCCGCTCCCGGCAAAAGGACTCGTAGTTGACCTGGATATGGGTGCCACCGGCCGCCTCGAGCTGAATGCTGCTCCAGTCCGCGCGGGCGGAATCCGCGAGACCCAGGACGAGAACCAACGCCGAAAGAATGAAACGCATGCGCCTCTGCTAGCGCGACCTGAAGCTCCCGGTCAAGAGGCAGGGCTAGGAGCTGCAGCCGTTCTGCGCCAGAGGAAGCAGCACGGGCTTCAGGTCCTCCATATGCTCGCGCTCGAACTTCTCGCCGTCCTCCAGGGCCGAGACGGCCTTGAAGAAGCGTCCCCAGTCCTCCCCGCAGGCCTTGAAGAGCGCGCTGAACTCCTCGGTCCCGATGTTGTAGGCCCGGTACTGGATCATCCCGGCGTTGTTGAGCTCGCGCTGCATGCCCAGGTCGGTCTTGAGTTTCCCGAGGATCCTGGCCTTCTCGGCCAGCTTCTCCTCGCGCGGCCGGGAGGACTTGTAGAGCTTGTCGAGGGCCTCGTATCCCTGATGGAGGAGCTTGATGCGTTTTTCGCCCTCGGCCTCGCTCTCGGCGTAGGCCACGCGCTCGGGCGCCTTCGGTCCGAGCTTCTGGTCCATGTACTGGTAGGTCATCCGGTCGGCGACGAAGCTCGCCAGGCTCTCGTTGAAGTAGGTCTGGCCGCTCACATACAGAGTGGCGTGCACCGACTCGTGGAGCACGACGTTCACGAGCTCGCCGAAGGCCTCCTCCCCTTCCGGGATCATCGACGAGACCACCGGATCGCGGAACCAGCCCAGGGTCGAGTACGCGCGCGCGCCGCGCACGTCGACGTCGAGCCCTTCGGCGCGGAGCTTCTCGGCGAACTTCTTCGCGCCGTCCAGGTCGAACCAGCCCAGGTACGGGACGCTGCCGATGATCGGGAAGCGCCAGTCGCGCGGGCGGAACTCGAGCGGCTCGCAGGCGCTCACCACCCAGACCGCGGCCGGGCGGTCCACCTTGACGTACTCGCGGTAGTTCCTGGTCGGCTTCAGACCGTTCGCGCGGCCCCAGGCGTTGACGGCCTCGATCTCGCCGAGAAGCCTCCTGATCCGCGGAGGGACCTTCTCGTCCTTGACGACCTCCTCGATCGGGCGCGCGTGGTGGATCATCGCCATCTGGCCGCGCCCGGCCTGGAACAGGTACCCCAGGGTGCTGCAACCCGAAAGGCCGGCCACCGCCGCCGCGAGAGCGACGAGCGAGAACAGCCGCGGGAGCTTCCTAGAGCACCAGCGAGAAGCCGAAGTTGATCGAGAAGTTGTCGCGCCAGGTGCCGATGTGCCCGCCCGTAAGGTACGAGGTGCCTTCGCAGCGAAAGGCGATCGACCGGGTGAAGAACACGCGCATGCCGGCGCCGAGGATCCCGGTAAGCGAATCCACGGAAGTCGGCGGACGGCTGAGGCCGCCCTGGTAGGTGCCGGCGGCGTCCCGGTTGAGCTGGCCGATGCCGAGCTTGAAGTAAGGCTGCACGGCGGTCGAACGCCCGGTGAGCGCCTGGACCCAGTTGGCGCTGTAGATCCGGTCGTGGAAGGTCGTGTCCTCATAGTTCTCGATTTTGGTCCGATCGACGACGTCTTGGAAAGCGATTTCGAACTCGGTCATCTCGTTGAGATGATATCCGAACGATGCGCCCCATCGGCGCGTCCAGCTGAAGTCCCTCTCGTTGTAGTTGCTGCGGCTGTAGGAGAGACCGGTCGAGATCTCGACCTGGCCCGCCTCGGCGGGCGAGCCGATCAGCATCGCCACCGCCAGGACCACGAGGCCTCCGCACAGGGCCCCGAACAGGGGACGGGTCAGGTAGCTGAATCCGGTGTTCATAAAAACTCCTCCCTAAGTCAAAACCACCGGCCGTTTCCGGCCGGCTGAAGGCGCGAGAATCAGTTCTCGCGGATCTTCGTCAGCTCTTCGATGAGCTTCTTCTTCTCGGCCTCTTCGGACTTCGAAAGCACGTGACGCGAGGCGGGGCCGCGGCCCGCGTCCGTATCGATCACCTGGATCTGGACGTTCTGAGGCTTGCCGTGGAAACGATCGGGGAAAAGGATCTGCTCCCCCTCCTCCTGCCCGCCCACGAGCTTGCGGGTCCAGCGCTGCATGAGCGCGGCGTTCTGCTTGTCGAGGTCGTGGCGCTGGTAGGTCGGCTTCTTCACGCGCAGCGAGGCCGGAGCCCGCTGGGTCCGCGGCTTCGCCACGGGCGCGCCCGTTTCCGGGTGCACGAGGTGCGAAGCCATGCGGCGCTCGCCGCGAGCGACCGCGCGCTCGATGGCGCTGGCCAGGTCGGTGGCCTCGAGATGGAGGTCGACGAGCTTGGGACGGAGATCCGCGACCGCGATCGCCTTGCCGGCGGTCGGCAGGACCCGATGCAGACGCAGGTTCATCGTGCTCGCCTCGCCCGCCTTCACAACGATCTTCTTCGAGGATTCGAAGACGTTCTCGAGCGAAGCGGTGTTGTCGAGCGTGATCATCTGCGATTCTTCCGTGGCCTGCGCGAAGCTCAGGACGAAGGAGCCGCGGGTCACGCGGGCGCGAGCGTTGGCGGTGGCGGCGCGAAGCTCGCCCACTCCGCCGCCGGCGCGGCCGAAAATGTGCCCCTTGTAAACGATGGCGTGGTCGCCCGAGAAGTAGCCGTCACGGTTGTTCTCGGGAAACTGGACGAAGGAGCCCGATCCGACGTGGATGCGGTGCCCGTCCCGGTGCTTCAGCTCGACCCAGGCCTGCCGCGTGGAAACCCAGCCTCCGCACGGGACGCCGGCGTCGCGGGTCGCGGAGAGCACCTGGGTGCGGGATGCGTCGAAAACCTCGACCTCGCCCGCGACGCGGTCGATGACCGCGCAGGGGATCGAAGGGCCTTCCTCGCTCGGCGTCTCGCCCGCCCATGCGCGGGCGGCCAGGAGCAACGTCGCGATCAGCAACCCCGTCTTGGAGTTAATGCTCCGAGCTCGGCTCACGATTTTCCTCCTTGAGTTCATGACCTCGATTTTCCGCGTGCTTCGCGGCCTCTGACGAGTTCACCCAGGCCGCTTCCATGGAATGGGGATGATGGTCGATCAGGTCGCGCAGCCAGCCCTGCGACTCGGACTTCTTGTTGGTGCGCTTGGCTACGAGCGCGCGCCAGAGCCTGGCCTGCGCGTGCCATTGGATGTTCTCCTCGGACTCGGGCGCCGAAAGGACCTTGGCGAAGAAGTCGTCGGCGAGCTCGAAGTTGTCGAGGCGATACCAGGCGATGCCGGTCATCAGGTAGTTCTTCGGGGTTCGGAAAGCGTCCGTCTCCTCGAGACCCGTCAGGAAAGTCAGGTTGACGGCGGCCTTCTCGAGCTCGCCCGCGCGGAAGTACTGGACCGCGAGCGTATGCAGCTGCTGCGGGAGCAGGTGCCCCGGGGGCTTGTAAGCGATGCTGGCCAGGGTGCGGCCCACGCGCGAGCCCGTCTGCTTGGCGAGCTGCGCTTCGATCTCGGTGGTCGCGCGGGCGGAGGTGCGCGTCGTGCACTCGAACTGCGTCGACTCGAGCTTCAGGCGCAGGTGCGCGTTCTCGAGCTTCAGGCGCTCGTTCTCGATCTCGGCCCTGCGGATCGCGTAGAATTTCTCGGTGATGCGCTCGAAGATCCCGCCCTTGGCCGCGCTCGCGACCTCGGCGACCTCGTGCCCATGCTCCTCGTGGACCGCGGAGCCCACCTTCTCGCCCTGCTTGAAGAAGAACTTCGCGGCGGGCCAGCCCACGCCGACCACGGCGGCCACGCTCAGCAGGCCGATCATGGCCTTCTTGCCCGGCAGGACTTTTTTCAGTTTTTCGGCGAAGCCTTTACGGTCCATCTCAACAGGCTGATCGGATTACTCCTCCATCCTCTTGAGGGTTTAGAGCAGGACCCTGTCGATCCGACCCGGGTCAAATCCCTGGCGGCCCCCTCTCGACTCCGCTCTGGCGCTGTGCGAAGAACAATAGGCCATGGAAAGATTTGCGAAACTCGCAGCTGACGCACTGAGCAAAGTCCTAGAAACCCCGATCCAGGCCTCGGATCTGGAGACCCCTCCGGACCGCACCCTGGGTGATTTCGGCTTTCCGTGCTTCCGCCTTTCGAAGGCCATGCGCAAGGCTCCGCCTCAGGTCGCCCAGCAGCTCGTTGCCGACCTCGCGTCCAAGGGCGCGGTCCACCAGGGGCTCGCCGCGGCCGCGGTCGGCCCGTACGTGAACTTCACGGTCGAGCCCGAAGCGGCTCTTCAAGCGCTCCTCAAGGACATCCTGGCGGGCCCCGGCAACGGGACCTACGGAAGCCTGCCGGCGAAGAGCCGCGGCAACTGGGTGCTCGAGTACAGCTCGCCCAACGTGGCCAAGCCCCTCAACATCTATCACCTGCGCACGACCGCCCTCGGCGCCGCGCTCGATCGCATCGGCACGTACCGCGGCTTCGACGTCGTCTCGATCAACCACCTGGGCGACTGGGGCAAGCAGTACGGGATGCTCGCCGTGGCATTCCGCCATTTCGGCAAGAAGGTGACCGACCCGATCACCATGGCCGAGCTCGTCGATCTCTACGTGAAGATCAACGCCGAGGCCGAGAAGAACCCCAGGCTCAACGAGGAGGCGAAGGAGAACTTCCTGAAGCTCGAGCAGGGCGACCCGGAGATCACGGCCTTCTGGAAGAAATGCGTCGACGTCTCGATCGCCGAGTTCGACCGCATCTACAAGCGCATCGGCGTGAAGTTCGCGCACATCTGGGGCGAGTCCTACTACAAGGACATGCTGGCCCCGATGGTTGAGGATATGCGCAAGAAGGGCGTGCTCGTGCAGAGCGAGGGTGCCTGGGTCATCCCCGTCACCGACGCGAACGGCAAGGAGCTCCCTCCGGCGATCATGATCAAGAGCGACGGCGCGACCATCTACGCCACCCGCGACATGGCGGCCGCCATCTACCGTATGGAGAAGTTCCACTTCGACCGCATGACCTACATCGTGGGCGGCGAGCAGAAGCTTCACTTCCAGCAGGTGTTCGGCGCCCTCAAGGTCATGGGCTTCGACTGGGCGAAGAAGTGCGAGCACGTGCCCACGGGGCTCTACCGCTTCAAGGACGCGAAGATGTCCACCCGCAAGGGCAACTTCATCACGCTCGAGGAGGTCATCGACCTGGCCAAGGAGCGCGTGACGGAGCTGATGGCGGAACGGGCGAAGAGCAATCCGGCCGTGCCCGCCGGCGACGACGCGGTCGCCGAGGCGGTCGCCGTCGGCGCGGTCGTGTTCTTCGACCTGTCGACCGACCCCGCCCGCGACGTCGAGTTCGACGTGAACCGCGTCGTCGACTTCGAGGGCGAGACGGGCCCCTATCTCCAGTACGCGCACACCCGCTGCGTCTCGATCCTGCGGAAGGCGCGCGAGACCGGCGAGCTCGAGGGCCACGTCGGCTACGATGCCGCGAAGGTGGCGCTCCTGAAGGCGCCCGAGGAGCTCGCTCTCGTGAAGACGCTCGGCCAGTTCCCCGTCCATCTGGAGCGGACGCTCTCGTTCGCGAAGGCGAGCCAGCTGACTTCGTACATGATCGACGTGACGAAGTCCTTCGGCGCGTTCTACCGCGAGTGCCACGTGCTCGGCGAAGGCGAGAAGACCGCCGCGCGCCTGATGCTCGTCGAGGCCACGCGCCGCGTGCTCGCTCAGGGCCTGGGGCTCATCGGCATCCCGCTTCCCGAACGGATGTAGCCCGGGCGAGAATTCATGGCTTCGGGAAGTGAAGCTGCTCGAAGAGCTTCCAGTACGCGACACCCAATTCTTTCAGGATGTTCTCACTGGAACCCGACCGAGTCGCCTTTCTGCTAGCGAATGGGCATCCGGTCGCGGTATCCGAAACATACTTCCCTTGAGCAACTCTCTTTCCCCGAAGAGATCTTTGACCCAATAGGTAAGTTCGAAACTCTGGGGAAAGGTTGAGACCCTTCTGCGATAAGGTTACTGGGTTTTGAAAAAAGACTCCGCGCATGATCGAGGGGCCGATCAATCCCATGGGCGAATGAGAAGCGAACTCCGCAATGGGGCCTAGATCATGGCGAGGGTCGTTCAGCAGCATTTTCAGAGCTTGAGCTCCTGAATCAGCAC
>CAYZKI010000070.1:0-1506 GCA_964478745.1 uncultured Bacteriovoracaceae bacterium | reverse complement strand
CACCGTTCACCTTATCCGCCAAGAGCAGTGAGATTGCCTGGTGCAAGGTGAGCACCCCTTCCTGCAAACTCGCCGATGGCGCCTGTGCTGCTTTGTACTGGCGTCCTCGTGCTGTGAAGAGCTTCACCAAGTCGGGATCGAAGTTGAATACCGCGGCCGACTCGGCATCAAGACGACCTGCGACCAGGTCCATCATAACCTGCGTAGTGCGCTGCAAAGACTTCGCGAAATCCTCTCCGTAGTGCCCGACCGGAGTGATGGTGCTGAAGAAAGTAGAACGAGTGACTTCTTTCGCAGGCCCAACTCCACTCAGTCTCTCGCCATTGGCCCAGAGAAAATGCCTGAACCGGCCCTTCATGGGGGTAAAGTCAACAAGATGTAATGTATGGATCGAGTTAAAGGCCTGGACCGGGAGAAGCTTACGCAGGAAGAACCTCTGATCGTCGGGAGAAAGCGCGAGAATTTCTCGAACACTGGGCTCTAGTGAGGAATCAGCGCCCGAGAACTCAGATCCCATTCGCCAACGGCCTTCCTTAAGCCATTCTTCGAGATACTTTTCGTTGATATGGGCTCTCCCCGAGAAGAGGTCTATGCCGTTCAGCTTAACTGCTCGATCGATCAGCTCGTAGGGGGCCGTCCTCTGTTCAGGCGCCCTTTCAACGACGCTACGAAGACTTGATGCCGCATCCTTCGCGCTCAGCTCTTCGAGTGTTTTGAAAAACGCACTGTTTAGAGGCTCGAACTGAAGGACAGTGCGCTTTTCGAGCTCTTGGAGAATCAACGCCCTTTGGGCTAGCGTCATTCTTGCGGTGGCTGGGGGATCGGTTTGCCTTACGACCAGCGAGTTTAGCCGGTCAAGAAGCTGCGCGAAGGTCTCTTTGAGCTGAGTGCTGAGCCGATGAAAAACACAGCTTTTGAGAGCGTTGATCTCTTCTCTCGGTTCGATGGCTCGGACATCGCTCATCGCCATGAAAGACGAGAACCCAGCTGCAAGGAGAATAGCTGGGTGTTTGAGGTTGAATCGGACCCTCTTCTTCACGCTCTGCATTTCGGGTGCATGTGCCTGAAACTTAAGAAAGAGTAAGAAAGGGCAAGTTCCTCGAAATGGCGCACGCCGATTCTAGGCGCGAAGCGAGTGTCAGTGGCTTGACTGAGCTTGATGGCTCCAAACGATCTCCGGCGCGAAGCTCAATGGCTACAGCGCCCAGGAAAGCGGAAGAGGCCCGGGAAGTCTCATCGTCCAGCACTTGAGCCGGAGCCTGAGCCAGGTCTCGGGCCGGAGCCCTTCTTCTTCACGATCAGGAAGAGCCCCTTCTCGGGCGCCCGAAGCTCGAGCGTCTGCCCGGTGGGCGAGCCGAAGCTTTCGGCCTCGACGCTCACGCCGAGGGCCTTCTCCTTCGGAGCGCTTCCTGCCGACGCCGCGCCCGAGGCCGATGACTTGTCGCTCGCGACGAAGACGGCGCGGAAGCGGTTCGCCTTGCCCACGATCGACCTGAACTCTCCGAG
>CAYZKI010000069.1:3524-11774 GCA_964478745.1 uncultured Bacteriovoracaceae bacterium | reverse complement strand
CGCCTTCCGCGCGCAGGCGCCGTACGGCTTCGGGCGTCGTCGGCTCGAGCGTTTTGTTCACGATCCGTATCCCGCAGGAGCGCGTGGCAAGCGGGCTGGTCTCCCAGCCTTCGCAGGCGGCCGCGCTCGCGCAGGTCGGGATGGACATCCAGCAGGGCGTTTCCCAGAGTGTTTCGCGCATCAAGAGCGTTTCGGCGGGCCAGGCCTGATCCCGGCACCGGTTCCGTCGTCCAGTTCGGGTCGAACAACTCAGTAGAAGTTTTCGCCCCGTGCAGTACCCCAAGATCAGAGTCCTGCGCGGCTCCCCCCGAACAGGGCTCTGATCTTGCTGGGAACTCTCGAGAGACACCTTTGGCCAAAAGCCTGGACGAACACCTGGACCCTTGCTTCGGGGCAAGTGAATCTTGCACGCGCTTTTATCCAATTTCACGAACTAGGGACCCTCGGTAGGCTGAATGCCGAGGTGGACGCCGTGAAAAAGAAAGATCTCTGGAAGTTGATGGTTCGGGAGAACGACCTGCTCTTCAAGCGTCCGCGGCTGAAGCTGAAGTGGCTTCTTCTCGCGGGCGTCGGCTTCGCGATGGTCAGCATCGCCCTGGTAGGAGCCGCCATCTGGGCGCTCTCGCAGGTGATGCCCGAACGCGAAAAAGTGGCTCGCATGAGCGACCAGGCGCAGACCTGGGTGAGCTCGCAGCTCAGCGCGGCGGACGCGTCCCTCAGGGCCGCGCCCGCGACCGAGCTGTGCAGGCAGGAGATCGGCCGCCTCGTGGCCTTGAGCCCGGCGACGGCGCCGCGCGAGCTTCCGGCGCTGACCCGGTTCGTGGCTCAGGCCTGTCCGACGCTTCCCGACGAGCTCAAGACATTGAAGCTGGAATCGAGGAGCGCGTGCGCGGTCGCGGAGAACGCCGATGAGTGCGCGCAGGCGCTCGGCCGCTTGCAGGGTGGCGCGCAGCTCTACCTGGCTTCCCTGGAGCGAAACCCGGCCGCGGGAATCCTCCCGGAGCTGAGGAAGTGGATCAACGAGATCTCGCCCACGGCCCTCGAGCTCCTGCGGCTCTCGAATACCTTGGGCGGGTGAGCGCCGCGGAATCGCCCTGGCTCACGGGCAGCTTGTCCAGAGATCCGCTCCGGCCGAGCTCTGCATGAAGAAGATGCCCGAGTACTGGCGCTTGGCGAGGATCTGCTGCTGCCAGGTGTGATTCACGATGTCCATGAGGCCGTCGAACGGCGCGGCGGCGGCGGGCAGATCGACGTAAAGATAGGGCACGGCGAGCTTGTTGAGATGGAATTCGATGGAAAGCGGGAAGGTGAGAGGCGCGCCGAGCCTGCCTCCGACCTTTTCCTGGCACTTGGAGGTTTCGACCCGATAGGCGAGTAGAGCCATCGAAAAGTATTCGTCACCGAGGGCGCTCTTGAGGAAGCTGCCCATGACCTTGGCCGTGTAATATTTGTGCGTGACGGGAAGCGCCTCTTCCCATTCTTTCGCGATGTGCCCGTTATGGGCCCAGATCACGCTTTTCGCGCCTGGGGCGAGCAGGTCGCGAAGCGCGAGGAAGTTAGCGGCCATCCCCTTGTCTCGTGCCTCGTAAGTTCCCGGCAGATTGCCGCTCAGGCCGCTCTGGAAGATCCGGTTCACGCTCTCGAGGCTGTCCAGCGCGATCAGCGCGAGACCGTACTCGGTCGCCGAAGTCTTAGCGATCGCCTCGGCCTTGCGGTTCTGGATCGTGGCTCGCGCCGCGCCTGCCCCCGCGGCGCACGCCGAGAGGTCCGCCGCGGTCGGCCTCGGGGCGCCGTACACGGGGCAAGTCGCCAGCGAGGCCGTCAGCAGAGGCGCGTCCGTGGGCAGCGCTCGCGCGAGGTAGTTCGTCAGGAAGATGCGGTCTTTCCCGGGGTTCTGAACGTCAAAGCCGGTGATCCGGACCGGGTCGAGCGGATTCTTCCGATTGTAGTCGCAAACCCACTGGAGGAAGCTCGCGAGCGAGCTATCGTACCAGTTCGGGAACATGAAGCCCGCCTCCATGGCTTCCTTCGCCGTACCCTTGCACCCCCGGGCGAACTCGTCGGCGATCATGCCGTACTGCCATGGGTTCTCGAAGGAGACGTGACGGAACCCCAGCTCCTCGATGAGGAATCGCGTGAGGCGGAACTTCGCCTGGAGGTAGCCCTTCGACGAATGAATGCTCTCGCCGAGCGCGACGACGCTCGAGTTTCCGATCGCTCTCCGGATCGGCGCGAGATCCGCGCTGCCGAGATTCTCGTCGATGCCGTCGATCGTCGTGATCCCCGGAGGAAGGCTCGCCAGGGCGAGCGGGGGGGCGACCGGGGCCAGCGTGATCAACGACAAGGAGATAAGAAATACGCGCATGCCCGTGAGCTATTGGATCGCGTGCGGGAAATCAATCTCGAGGGCGCTCGAAGCAAGCAAAGTGGTTTCAGGCGACCAGCGGATTATCCAAGAAGGCGGGAAAGGCTCACTCAGTTCGGGGCCCATCCTCCGGCTTTCCTTGCTTCCAGGTCGACTGCCTACAATTTTGACATCGGACCCGGCACGGGTCCGCGAGATCACGGCGGAAATCGGAGTGGTCCGCCTGGCACCTGGGTTGCTCTATTGCCAGTACCACCCACGGCATCTTGAGCGGCAAAAGAACCCCACTGCCGGCACTTTCGGCAGGTTCGCATCGAGGTCTTCATGTCCATCAACAAACGCCTGGTCCTTACGCTCGCCATCGTCTCAAGCTTCTTCGCTCACGCCGCCCGCGCCGAGCAGCAGTCCCGGGAGCGGCCCAGCTATCTGAACCGGCTCAATGTCACGAGCGCGGTCGCGGCCGGTGGCGGCACCCGTCACCTTTGGCGGACCTACGTCAGGCCAGGAAAACTTTACGATGTGCAGGCGAAGCTCGGCGCCCTGGAGCATGCTTCGAGCCTGATGACCGAAGCCGAGTTCGGAGCGGCGGTCGCGAAGCTGGACGCCAAGTTCAACCGGAGCACTCCTGCCTCAGGCAGCGGCTTCAGCGCGGGGCTCAACGATCATCTCGACGACGCCCGCCGCCTGGACCGGCTCTTCGCGCAGGAAGCGGCCCTCCACAGTCGCGACGTCGTTGCAAACGAAGCCATCCGGGACGCGAGGATCGCGAAGGCAGCGGAGGCCCTGAAGAGTTACGGCGGAAGAAACAAGGCCGAGGCCCTTCTCCGGCGCATGAAGTTCCGCGGCAAGGTCGCCGGCGCCGTGACGGTGCTCGGCTACATGACCCTGCTCGGGGGGCTCCAGGCCACCCACGAAGGCATCAGGCTTCACGACCACGACGCGCGCTCGAGCTCGCGCCGCCTTCTCATCAAGGATGATCTCCAGGCTCCGGCTCCCGTTTCCACGGGGCAGCCCGTACAAGGGAGCATGGGCAGCATTGGAAACTGAGCTCGAACGGCCGTCCCCGGGACGCGCGCTCAGTAGAGAAGCGCGACCGCCGCGGTCTGTCCGGGTTCCTTCTCTTCGAACGTGATCAGGAGCTTCGTGTAAGGCGCCGCCACGCCGTTCGAAAGCTCGATCACCGCGTTCTTTTCTGCTCTGGTCTGCTTGGATATCTTCCAACCCGAGAGCGCCGGCGAGCTGGAGATCGCCGCGAGAGTGCCCGCAAACACCTGATCGAGAGGCCTCGGATAAACGGAGGTTTTCTGGAACGCGGGCTTCTTGCGAAGCGTAAGCCCGTTGCAGGCGCTCCTGCCGTCAAGGCCGGCCGGGTCCCATTGCAGCTCGGGCGGGAGCCCCGAGCAGTCGGTGAGCTGGGGCGGAAGCTCCGGCAGCTTGAGCTCGGGAGAGCTTGGTCTTCCCAGGAGCGAGTCGAGCGGGACGTCCACCCAGCGGATCGATCCCGTCCACGTCAGGAGGGCGAGCCCGAAGGCGATCGCGGCGATGCCGAACAATATGTTCCGGGCCTTCACTCCTTCATGATGTCCGAAAGTGCGCGGAATTGCACCCATTTGCCGCGAGAGGCTGGCTTTCATCAAAGGATGTATAATAGGACCATGGGCTGGCGCAGTCTTACCATCATCATCCTGCTTGGAATTCTCTCGACACCGGACGCCTTCAGCCTGTGCGGCGTCACTCCGGAGGATCCGGGCTGCTGCATGGATCCCGCCGTGGAAACCAACTGCATCAACAGCGCGGCGCCTGGCTTCGCCTGCTCGCCGGGATGCAATGCCCTCTGGTGGGGAACCTGCTCCTGCGCTCCAACCTCGCGCTGAGACGTCGCTGCGGCCCCTTACTCCGCCCTGGGCCCATCCTTATATGTCACGGGATCGAGGTTGTGCTTGCGAAGCAGGCTGTACACTTCTGTCCGTGACTTCTCGGCGAGGCGCGCGGCCTTGGCGATGTTCCCTTGGGCAAGCGTCAGCACCCGCTCGAGATAGGATTTCTCGAACGAGTTCTTGGCTTCCTTGAACGGCATGAGCTCGGAGCGGACCGCGTCGAGACCGGCGAGCTCGGCCGGATTTTCGGCGGTAGCCGGATCGTCGGCCAGGTCCTGCTCGGACTCGTCGAAGCTCTGCTCGGGCGCGCTCTCCGGGAAGAGGCCGCGGCCGGTGAGCCTTCCGCCGCGCTCGACCGCGAGCGCGTGCTCGACGCGGTTCTGGAGCTCTCGAACGTTGCCGGGCCAGGGGTGCGCCTCGAGCAGCTTGACCGCCGAGGCGGTGAACCCTTCGAAAGTCAGGCTCATCTCCTCCGCGATCTGCGCGGCGAAGAGGGAGGCGAGATAGTAGATGTCCTTCGGGCGCTCGCGGAGCGACGGCACCTGGATCGGAAGCACGTGCAGCCGGTAGAAGAGGTCCTGGCGGAAGCGTCCCGCCGCGACCTCGTCCTGGAGGCTGCGATGAGTGGCCGCGATCACGCGGACGTCGACAGGGATGGGAACGCTCGCGCCGACCGGAAGCACTTCGCGCTCCTGCAGGACGCGAAGGAGCTTCGTCTGGATCGACAGCGGCGCGTCGCCGATCTCGTCGAGGAAGAGAGTTCCGCCGTGAGCCCGCTGGAACAGGCCCATCTTGGTTTCCTTCGCGTCGGTGAACGCGCCCTTCGTGTAGCCGAAAAGCTCGCTCTCGAGCAGGCTCTCGGGAAGCGCGGCGCAGTTGAAGGCGATGAAGGGGCCTTTCTTCCTCGGCCCGCAGCGATGGAGCGCCTTCGCCACGAGCTCCTTGCCCGTGCCGCTCTCGCCGGTGATCACGACGTTGCTCGAGACCTGGGCGGCCATCGCCACCCGGCGGAGCACCGGCTCCATCGAAGGGTCGCGCGAGCGGATGAGCTGGCGGACGTCATCGCCGCCGGTCAGGCTGCGCAGCGACTGGACCTCCTGCCTGAGCTTGTAGTTCTCGATCGCCTGGGCGATCTGGGCCTTGAGATCGCCTTCGCGGAAAGGCTTCTTGATGTAGCCCGTCGCTCCGAGAGTGAACGCGTCGACGGCCGACTCGACGTCGCCGTGGGCGGTGATCATGAAGATCGGGATGCCCGGGGCCATCTCCCTCAGTTTCGGGAGAAGGTCGAGCCCGCTCTCCTGGCCGAGCTTCAGGTCCAGCAGCACCAGGGAATAGGGGTTGCGCGACAGCAGATCGAGGGCGCGAACGCCCGTCGAGCAGGTGCGGACGAGATACCCGTCGCTCTCGAGCACGATGCTGAGGATGTCCGTCACCTGATCGTCGTCGTCGACGACGAGGATCCAGTCCTTTTGATTCGGCTGGTTCGGCTGATTGGGATGAAGACCTGGGTTCGTTGATGATGCCGTCATGGCTTACTCCGCTCCGATTTCCGTTTCTTCTAGGTCGATGTTCTTCAGGGCCTCGAGCTGGACCGAAAGATCCTTGCACTGGCCGTCCGTGAGCTTCTGCGTCGCCATGAGCGTGCGAAGCAGGGCGGTGGGGATGACCACGCGATCGCCCTTGAGCTGGGGAAGCTGCCGCTCGAGCGACCGGATCGGGTCGCTTTCGGAGACCTGGATGACCTTGGTCGGCGCGAGCGTGGCCTTGGGCTGGCGCGAACCGGCCGCGCTCGGCGTGAGCTGGATCGCGTCCAGCTGGCCGGGCGCCGCCGGCTGGGCGGCCTGCGAGGACGCCGCGTCCGCGGCGCGGGCATCGCGCGGCGGCGCGCCCGGGATCCTCTGGAGGTACGCGCAGCCCGAGAAGCTTCCCATGAAACCCAGGGCCGCCAGGGCCAAGATTCGCAGTCTCATACAGTCATCTCCGATTGGTATTTGCTGGGGATCCAAACGTGTATCCGCGTTTCGGCCATCTCGTCGGAAGGAGGCGCGAGGGGAACGCTCGATGCCCTGACGTCCCCGTGGTGGGCATCGATGATCCTTCGCACGACGTGAAGCCCGAGCCCGAGCCCGGCCGCCCGGCCCGTGTTCCCGCCGCGGTAGAACGGGTCGAAGAGCTTGGGGATCTCGGCATCCGCGATTCGCGCGCCCGTGTTCGCGACCGAGACCTCGAGGTGAGGCACCATCTGCGCGGAGCCGCGCTTGAGCGGCCGGTCGGTCGGCTGTGCCGTCACCTCGATCTCCGTCTGCTCCGTTCCGTACTTGATCGCGTTCAGGAGCAGGTTCTCGAAAACCTGCACCATCCCGTCCCAGTTGAACGAGGCCTCGAGCTCCGTCGGCGCCTTCACGTGGATCGCCATTTTCTTGCGGTCGGCAAGCGGCCGCACTTCGTCGACCGCGGTCTGGATGGCGGTCGAAAGATTCTTCAGCGTCAGGCCGAACTTGTAGAGGCCGGTCTCCATCTTCGACTGATGGAGCATGTTGTTGATCATGAACTCGAGCCGTTTGGAGGCGATCAGGCACGCCGCGAAGCCCTTGCTCCGGCTCTCCGGCGACAGGTTCTCGCCCTGCGTGGCCAGGAGGTTCAGCCCTTCCTTCAGCGCCGCGAGCGGGTTCTTGATCTCGTGGGAGATCGTGGCCAGGAACTCGGTCTTCGAGCTGTCGAGCGCCTCGAGCTTCTCGGCCATCGAGTTGAACGAGCGCGAGAGCTCCCGCAGCTCGCGGACGCCCGCCTCGGGCGAGGCGACGCGATGGGACAGCTCGCCCGCGCTGATCCGCGCGGTGGCCTCCTTGAGCTTCGCGAGCGGGTCGATAAGGCCGCGATAGAAAAGCGTCACGATCCAGGCCGTGACGCCGATCGCGAGGATCAGGACGACGAGAAGCCAGCCGAGAAGATTCGACGCGGCCTCGCGCGCGCGCTTGAGCTTGGCTTCGCGCTTCTCGTTGAGCTGCTCGCGCAGGCCCGTGATGTCGGCCACGGATTTGAGCGCCCCGATCTGCGAGGCGAGCTCCGGATGGGTGGGGGAGAGCGTTTGCTCGAGGGTCTGGGCAGTCGCCGCGAGCTGGCCCTGGTGGTGGGTAACCAGCTGGGCATAGGCGGCGTCCCGGGTAATGCGCAGCTTTCGACGCGCTTGGTCACGGGCGTTCGCCTGGGACTCCATGCGGACGAGCAGGCCTTCCGCCTTGAGATCGTGATTCACGAGGTCGCCGATCTCGCGGTACTGCGTGCGCGCCACGGAGTAGCCGCGGGTGCCGAGAATCGCGATCAAAAGAAGCAAGGCCGCAGACACCGCGAGCGCGTGTCGCTTCAAGCCAATCGGGGGAAGACCAAAATGACCTGTCATTAGGACGCTCCCCAAAACGCACCCCTGTGGCAGATCTGAAACAGGTTCAACATCACCGGGTCCCAATTGTACCGAAGACAGTGCATCGGCCAAGCTTTTTTCCGGTCCTGACCCCAGAAAAGATTCAGGAAAAAATGACACAGCATGTTGAGCTAAGGAATTTCCTGGGGACTTCCGAAGAGAGGAGCATGAGAAACCGTCCGTGGCCTGTTGTGGTTCTGGCTTTCTTCCAATGTCTGGCGCCGCTCTCGAACCTGATCTTGAGCTCGTTCCTCCTCAAGATGAGCGTGGTCGCCTTCGTCGGGGCCGTTTTCAAACAGGCCAACTGGTTCGAGATCATCGACTTCTTCATCCTGCCCCCGCTGGCGGGCGCGGCGATCTTCGCGTTCCGGCCCTGGAGCTACGCGGTGTTCGTCAGCATCACGGCCTGGAACATCCTCTATAACCTCAATGTCTGGTGGCAGTTCCCGAACCTCGTCTCGCTGCCGATCCTTCTCGCGGCCCACGCGGTGAACATCGGCCTCGTGACCTATTTCCTGCTTCCGGCCGTCCGCGCCGCTTACTTCAATCCCAAGCTCCGCTGGTGGGAGAGCAAGCCGCGCTTCTTC
>CAYZKI010000069.1:0-3514 GCA_964478745.1 uncultured Bacteriovoracaceae bacterium | reverse complement strand
ACCTTTCGGAAGGCGGCGCGTTCATCACCACGAGCCGCAAGCTCGACGCGGACGAGAACATCCATCTCTCCTTCACCTTCGTGAACCTCGAAGTGCATGTCGAAGCCCGCGTCGCGCACCGCCGCTGGCAAGGCACCCGCGGCTACGGCCTGCAGTTCGTCCCGGATGAGGCCGCCGAGCAGGTCCTCCGCAAGCTCACCGCGGCACTTCAAATGATGGGCGCCCCGCAGCGCCAGCCGAAGGATCCCTTCTTCAAGGGCTTCATGAACTGGGTCGCCGGCCTGTTCACCACGGGCAAGGGCCTCGTTCCGGAGATCGCCCCGACGAACCCCGCGGCCGCGTCAGCCAGCGAGCCGAAGGTCACCGAGACGAAGTCCGAGGCCAAGCGCAAGAAGGCCGCCTGAGCGGCCAGGCCTCACGCCGCGCCGGAGCCGAACTTGTCGCCGTTTCCCTCGCCGGGAGGGTCGCCCGAGCGATCGGATGAGCCTTTGGCGCCGTGCGGACCGCCGTGTCCGCCGCATTCCGCGCAGAGGCGATCAGCCAGCCGGTCGACCCTCTCCTTGATGTCATCCGCCCACTCGCGGATCTGCGCCTGCGTCGCCCGTTCCTCCGCGGCGTCCGCGCCGAGGTTCATCAGGCCGGAGAGCTCCTCGATGATGCTGAGGAAGATCTCGAAGCCCGGCGCCTCCGAAGGGGTCTCACGCGCGCGCACGGGCTCGAAGTCGTGAAGGATGATCTCGGTGCGCCCGCCGTGGCTGTGCACCTTCTTCACGTCCTCCAGCGACTGGTAGAAACAGACGCTGCTCATCTCGGAAATCCAGCGGATGGCGCACCAGCCGTTCGTGAACTGTACGCCTTCGACGACGGGCCCCGTGCCGCTGACGCCGGTCTGGTCTTCCTTGCGGTAAAAATGAAAGAGCTTCACGCTCACTGAGTCATGCAGAGACGGGGCCAGATTTGCCGTCCGCTTTCGGGAAGCGGCAGGTGAAGGTGGCGCCCTTGCCCGGATCGCTCGCGACCATGACCCATCCGCCGTGACGCTGCATGATGTGCTTCACGATGGCCAGGCCGAGGCCCGTGCCCTCGACGTCGCCGGAACCGGCGCGCGAACGCGCCCGGTCGACGCGGTAGAAGCGCTCGAAGAGGCGCGGCTGCTCCTGCGCCGGGATGCCGGGGCCGTTGTCGGTGACGTGAAGCAGGACGTGGTCGGGACGGTCTTCCCAGGACACGACGATCTTTCCGCCGCGCGGCACGTACTTGATCGCGTTCTCGAGGAGGTTGGTGAGCACCTGCTCCAGTCGGCTCGGATGGGCGTAGACGGCGGAAGCGCCGTATTCGGCCGAGATCTCGTGCCTGCGGTCGCTCCTCATGCGCTCGAGGTGCGAGATCACGCGCTCCGTGAGCTCGCGGGTCGAGACCTGGCTCTTCGCGAACTCGGCGTCCTGCTCGTTCTCGATCGACGACAGGTCGAGAAGGTCGCGGACCATCTCCATCAGGCGGCCGACGTTCCTGGAGATCGCCTCCACGCATTGGGAGAGCGAGTCCGTGCGCCCCTGGGCCAGGTCTTCCTTCAGGGTGTCCGCGAATCCCTTGATCGCCGTCATCGGGGTGCGCAGCTCGTGCGAGACGTTCGCGACGAAATCGATCCGGATGCGTTCGGCCTGCTTCAGCTCGGTGATGTCGTGAAACGTGGCGAGCGCGCCGTAAGCGACGCTCTCGATCCCGGTACGCAGCGGCGAGACCGCGATGGCGAAGATCCTCGGGGCCTGGCTGTTGCGGACGTAGAGCGGAACGGTGAGCGAACGCGTGGTCTGCGAGCGGATGGCCTCGCGGAAGGCCTCGCTGACGTCGCGCGATCGGAACAGCTCCTCGAGCCCGAGCTGGTTCTCGCGGATGCGGTTCCCGCCGAAGAGCATCGCGAAGCGCGGGTTGAAGAACAGCGGCCGCCCCGTCGGGTCGACGGCGAGCACGGCGTCCGAGATCGCCGACATGAGCGTGGTGAGCTCGCTGCGCTCCTGCGTGAGCGCGGCGGTCTTGTGGGTCAGGTCGCGCTGGAGCTCGTCGAGGGCCGCTTCGAACTCGCCCCACTCCTGCGCGACATAGCCGCCCAGGTCGTCGGCGATCCGGCGATCGCGGCGGATCGCGCTCGTGATCAGCCGGACGAGCGGGCGCAGGAGCCAGAGGCCGATCAGTGCCGAGGCCGACGCGAGCAGCAGGACCGCCAGCACCGATTTGCCGAGGGGGAAGCCCAGGAGAGGCAGGATGAGCGCGAGCGCCGCGAGCTGGATCAGGTGCAGCCGGATGAACGGTTTCCAGAGCGCGATATCGGGGAGCGAGACCACGGCGCCGGACCTTTCTAGCTCGCGGAGGCGTCGCGGACGCGGTAGCCGACGCCGCGGATCGTTTCGATGACCGCCGCGCAGTCGCCGAGCTTCTTGCGGAGACCGAACACGTGCGTGTCGATCGCGCGGTCGACGACGACGACGCCGCTTCCCTGGACCATGTCGATGAGCTTCTCGCGCGTGAGCACCTTGCCCTCGTTCTGCGCGAGCGCGAGGAAGAGCTTGAACTCGTACGGGGTGAGGCTCACCGGCTGGTCGCCGCAGAGCACCTCGTGCGCCTCGGGGCGGATCGTGACCGGGCCGACGCGAAGCTCGAGGAGCTTCGAGACGGCGGAAGGAGCCGGGGCGCCCGCGGCCTTCGCGCGCCGGCGAAGCAGGGCGCGAACGCGCGCGAGGAGAACGGGAACCTCGAAGGGTTTGGTCAGGTAGTCGTCCGCGCCGGCCTCGAGGCCGAGCACGATGTCGGCGGCCTCGACGCGCGCGGTGACCATCAGCACGGGCGGCGCTTTCGAGCCGAGCTGCTGCTGCAGGTGACGGACGATCTCGATGCCGCTCACCTCGGGAAGCATCCAGTCGACGATGACCAGGTCGTAGGCGCCTTTCTTCGCGCCGAGCAGGTTCAGGCCTTCGTCGCCTTGCGGGGCCTCGTCGACCTGGTAGCCTTCGCGCCGAAGGTGCAGCCCGATCAGCTCGCGGATGTCCTGTTCGTCTTCGATGAGAAGAATCTGCGGCTTCGCAGGCTTCATGAATGAGGTCATATCCTGAACCCTTAGGCCTTTCGAACGAATTCCGGGGTCAGGACGGGGTTAGGATTGCGTCAGAACAGCGTGGGATTCGGCGGTCCCTGAAGATGCGCCTCGATCAGTGACTTCATCTTCATTGCCGATCCTGTCGCGGTGCGTGCAAACGTGTCGTAGTCGACGTGGTAGAGGCCGAAGCGGGGCCCGAAGCCCTTGACCCACTCGAAGTTGTCGAGAAGCGACCAGTAGTAGTACCCGCGCACGTCGATGCCGGCGGCCATCGTCTCGGCCAGGACCTTGAGGTGGGAGGAAAGGTATTCGGGGCGAAGCCGGTCGTCACGGTCGGCGATGCCGTTTTCCGTGACGTACAAAGGAAGCCCGTAGCCCGCCGCGAACTTGAGCGTACGCTCGAACCCTTCCGGGTTCATCGCC
>CAYZKI010000068.1:11268-11871 GCA_964478745.1 uncultured Bacteriovoracaceae bacterium | reverse complement strand
TGCGGCCCGAATCGCGATCGATGATGATCTTGGAAGATTCGACCGTTCCGCACTGAGCGAAGGTGTCAGTCAGGATCTGGTCGGTTGCTGAAAACGGAAGATTGCCTACGTATAACTTTTTACCCATATAACCTCCTAAAGGCTGGGAGCCGCTCAAGAGGATATGGGCCCTATGCCCGCAGACTCAGAAGAAGCGTGTGTAACTACTTACTCGGCGAGAGTAACAGGAAACATGAGGTATAGATACCTCCATCTCTCAGTGGACGAGCTGGCTATGCGCCCGGGGAGAGGAGTCGAGGAAATCGTCGACGCACGCTTCGCGCGCTGAAACGATCTCGACCTCGAACACGAGATCATGGCCCGCGAGCGGATGATTGCCGTCGATGACCACGGAATCGTCGTCGACGCGAATGACGCGGAAGAGTCGCGGCTTCGAAGAGAGACCATGACGCCGGAGAATCTGGGTGCCCGGCATCAATCGATCGTCGTACTCGAGCTCGGAGCGCCGCAGTTCGATGACGAGATCGGGATCGTAGGTTCCGTAGGCGCCGTCCGCCGGCACGGTGATCCTTCGCTTCTCGCCGGCTTGAACGGACTGAAGCC
>CAYZKI010000068.1:0-11258 GCA_964478745.1 uncultured Bacteriovoracaceae bacterium | reverse complement strand
CTTCCGAGGTTCCTCTGGTTGATCACGTCCTGATTGAAGGACGAGCTGAGCACCTGCCCGAGCTTGTTCTTCATGACGCAATGGAATGAGATGACCTGAGCTCTCATGCGAGCGATCTCAGGCGGCTCTGGCCGCCGTCAGGTCGGTGTACGGACGAGCCGCGAGAAAGCTGCTCGCGGGCGTTCTGCAGAAGGTGCAGGTCCTCGAGAACTGGAACTGCGGGACGAACCGCGAGCCGCAGGAGGCGCAGGCCTTGCTTCGGGCGGCGGTATCCCTTCGAATACCCTGCGCGCGTAGGACGCTGAATGAGTTCTTTTTTGAGAGCATGATCGTGTTTCCTCTTCGTTTACCTGAAAAGAAGTCGATCTAAAGCCGTCAGCTTTCTAAAGAATGTTCTCAATAGGCTCAAGCTCCGCGGATCCGGAGCTCGATGGTTAATCTCAATGATACGCCCTTTCGGGCGGGATAAGTACTTAAATATCAATAATTTAAACCCTGCAATAACGGCACATTGAAGGTTTCGGCCGCGGCGCCCGCCCCGGCGGCAGCCGAATCGGGAAAATTCTGCCGATTTCGGACGGGCTCAAACCCTCTACAATGGAAGCAGGGGAGTCCGAAGACCAATGGACGTCAGCCGCACTCGATCCATGGCCGCCGACGAAGAACGCCACGCCGCGTACGTGGACCGTCGCCGTTCCGAGCAGAGCCAGGAGCTCGAGAGCATGGATCGCGAGCACAAGGAGCGCCTGAATTCTCTCGCCGAGCAGCAGAAGCGCGAGTTCCAGGAAACCGAGAAGGCTTACAAGGTCGAGCTGTCGCGCAAGGAAGAGTTCCACGACAAGGACATGGCCGAGCTCCGCGAGCGCCATCAGAAGGAGCTCGAGGCGGAGAAGAAGTCATTCGAAGCCGAGTACGCGAAGTTCGAGGAGCGCGAGCGCGCCCGCATCGAGGCCTACAAGAAGAACCAGGATCAGGTCCTCGAGCGCATGCACCAGAAGTATCAAGAGGCTCAGGAAGAGTTCAGCTCCCGGCGCGGGTGACCGCCGCCACGCAGCCGAGCTCGACCGTCGAAGGCGAGTAGAAGCTCAGCGTGACGAGAGTCGCCGCCGACTGCCAGGCGTTCTTGTACGTCCGCACCGAGCTCCAGCCTCCGGGGCAGACGCGGCTCAGGTCTTCGGCGCGGGTGATGGACTGGAAGCCGAAGAGGATCGTGTGGCTCGTGTAGCGCCACGTTTCCCGCGTGCTGGCCTGCCCGTGCCTGAGCTCGATCGAGGCGCAGCCCGATGCCGCGGCCCCCAGGGCCGCCGCCAGCGTGAGAATCAGGGATGCCCGTCTCACAGCGCGCACCAGACTCTCATCGTTCTCGGAACGTAGATGCCGAGCGTGAAGATCCCGGTCAACACGTCGGTGTCGGCGTAGACCGTCTGGATCTGGTCGGCATCCTTGCCCAGGCAAAGCTCGTCGGTGTTGTAGGAATGACGGGGGCCCAGGAGCCCGAACAGGAAGAATTCCTTCGAGTCCTCGTAGGTCGGCTCGGCGTAGGTGCGCGCGGACGGCTGCCGGATGACCGTCGTGCTCGAGCAGGACGAAAGAAGCGCGAAAGCGAGAACGGCGGCTGCGAGCGCGCCCTTAGCGCGACCCACGGATCGCACGGTCGAAGAACGCGACTGCCGTGAGCGAGAGCCCGTAGACGAAGCAGATGGGCAGCACCGGCCCCGCGGGGATCGCGGCGGCCACGACCGGCTTGAACGAGGGCAGGAAAAGATTCCAGATGAAGATCCAGGCGAAAGTGCCCCAGACCAGGCCCATCGCGAGGAGCGCCGAGAGGGTGTTCGTGAAGACGAAGTGAGCGAAAATCACGCCCCAGATCATGGCGAAGATCCCGAAGAACACGAGCCCGAGCAGGATCGTCGGCAGGTTGAAGCCGTACTCAGTGGCGTGAGGGCCGCCCGGGATCGCCGCCATCAGCTTCACCGGGAACCAGGGATCGCTTCCACCGGCCGCCATCGTGACCAGGCCCGCGAAAGCCAGGGTCACCAGGCCCGCGAAGAGCCCTGCCGCCGCGCCGGCCATCCAACGGGAGGGGTCCTTGCGCAGCCACTTGTCGACCAGGTTCACGTCCAAAGCTTCATCGGAATGGGATGGCGTGTGTGCCGAATGATGATGGGCAGTGTTCATAGATGTTTCACCTGTAACATACGCGCTATGGCGCGGGGAAGAATTAACCCCTATAACCATAGAGATGCGCAAGTTCGACAGCCATGTCCACGTGTTCCCGGACCTGGCGGCATGGATCACGCCGCGGGTCGCGCGGGGGCCGCTAGCCGGGGTCGTCACGGAAGGGCAGGTGAACTTCTTCCGGAACCAGGCCCGACGCTGGTCGAAGCCCTTTGCTTCGGCGCTTCACCGCCTTCAGCCAGTGTTGCGGGTCCTTCCGCCCGGGGTCCGTGAAGGGGTCGACGAGGTGGCCAGCCTCGCCCCGGTGCCGCGGCTCCTGGTCGAGTCTTCGGCTGCCGATCTCGAACGGGCGATGGAAAAGGCCGAGCTCTCGGGGGCCCTGGTGGTCGCCCAGCCTCCTTATAGTTCGAACGAGCTCGTTTTGGACTTGGCGCGGCAAAATCCGAATCGCCTGTTCGCGGCCGTGAACATTCCGCCGGGGACGCCCCGGGTGGCCGCCGTTCTGAAGAAGCACCGGGAACAGGGCGCGAAGGCCCTGAAGATCCATCCCGCCGCGGACGGGGAGGGGCCCAAGACCACGCGCTACATGAACCTGCTGCGCGCGGCCTCCGAGCTCGGGATGCCGGTCATCCTCCACTCCGGGCGCTTTTCCACGCACGCGTTCTTCCGCAAGCCCGAGGCCGGCGACCCCACGGTCTTCCGCGACTGGTTCAAGAGCTTTCCCCAGACCCGCTTCGTCCTCGCGCACATGAACCTGCACGAGCCCGACGTGGCCATGGATCTTGCCGAGGAATTCCCGAACGTGTTCCTGAGCACGTCGTGGCAGCCCGCCGAGACGATCGGCGAGGCCGTTCGGAGGGTCGGCGCCGAGCGCGTCCTCTTCGCGAGCGACTGGCCGATCGTGGGCGACAACATCCGCGTCGGCCTCCGCCGCATCGATGAGTGCGTGGACGCTGGCCTGATCACGGGCGAGCAGGCGGGGCTCGTCGCGGGCGAGAACGCATACAAGGTTTTCGGAATCGGAGACTGAACGGGCATGCCGATCGAGTTCCTGCAGCTTTCCGCATCGAAGTTGAAGGAGCTCAGCCGGGACACCACGGTGTTCTTCTTCCCGGTGGGCCCGCTGGAAGACCACGGACCGCACCTTCCGCTCCAGGCCGATCTGATCGAGGCGCGCGCGCTTTGCCGGATCGCGGCGGAAAGGCTCGAGAAGGAGCTTCCCGGATGGAAAGGCGTCGTGATGCCGGCGCTTCCCCTCGGCGTCGATTCGAACACGACCGAGATCGCCGTCACCGTGCGCGCGCACGTGCTTCGCGACTGGCTGGTGGACGCGTGCCGATCGCTGATGCGCCCGGGGTTTCGCCACTTCGTCTGTTTCTCCGGGCATCTCGGGCCCAAGCAGCTGACGGCGATCGAGGACGCGGGCAAGCTCGTGGCGGGCCGCTCGCGCTGGCTCAGGCTTTTGCGTCCCGGCTCGGGGCGGGCCTACCTCGCGTCGGCGAGCTCGGCCCTGGTCAGCGCGGCCGAGGTGCGCCGCTCGCCGCTCGTGCCGCGGCCCCCGGAGCACGGAGGCGCGCGCGACACTTCGGTGGTTCTGAGCGCGGAGGGCGCCGCGGCCGTCGACCCGAGCTGGCCGGCGCAGATCGCGCGCGACGGCCAGGAGATCGTGGGCGGCTCGGCCCTGGTCCTGGGCTGGAAGCGGCGCCGGGGCCGGGTCTCGGGCTTCTGGGGGGACCCGTCGAAGGCGAGCGAGGGGCTCGGTCGCCAGACGCTGACCGGAACGCTCGACGACGTCTTTCCGAAGCTGCGGGCGGTGTGGGAAGGGGCGAACCCGAACCTCCTTTTCCGCTCGTGGTACTCGCTGATTCCGCCCAACAAGAGCTTTTTTACCGCCTGGCTGCTGTTCTTCAGCGTCCTGGTCGTCCTGATGGTCTGGATCTCCTGGACCCTGCGCGCCGTGATGGCCGGTTAGCCAGCCCGGTTCGGTTCGGTTCGGTTGGTTAGGCGTTTGACTTCACGGGCGATCTCACCTATTTTCGGGCTTCTCAATTTCCCGCTTTTGGCATCGGGGTGTAGCGCAGCCTGGCTAGCGCGCTTCGTTCGGGACGAAGAGGTCGTGGGTTCGAATCCCGCCACCCCGACCATCATAAAGCTCCCTTTCTCCCCTCCGATTTATTAAATAATTAAATAAGCGCCTTGAGGAAACCCAAGAGCTCAGACACCCATTCGCTGGTTCGGGGCTTTGTATTCTACGGAGGATCGGAGCCTTCGCTTGTCCGTTCCTCTGGGCAGATGAACGTACCGCGAATGGGAACTCGCCTTGGGCTCCCTCAAGGCGCTTATTTAATTATTTAATAAATCGGAGGGGAGAAAGAGGGCTTTCCGATTGCCGACGTTGTGGGGATCGAGCCCACGACCTCTTCGTGCCGCTCGCGGTAGCGGATCGTGGGGTCGACGACCCGATTCGCGACGCGAATCTTATGAAGAGGAGGCCAGGATGGCCGACTTCCTTAGGGAGCTACTTCGCGCAGGATTGCGCGAAGTGAATCCCGCCACACGGATCTTCGCGGTCGCGCTACGCCCGGATCCGGACGAGCTCGGTCGAGCCTTCGCTCCAGTGGGTGCATTCGCGGCCGGGCAGGTTCTTCTTCAGCAGCTCGCGGAGCTCGGCGCCGGTCCAGCGGTGGGAGATGGCGGTCAGGACGCGGTCTCCGGAGCCGAGACCCAGGTTTTTCAGCGGGCTGGGGGGTGCGCCCCGGAACGCGAAGCTCATCTCGATGCGGTGTTCGGCGAACTCGACATGGTAGGTGACCTCTTCCTCGCGGGCTCCGAGCAGCTTCAGCGGACCGAAGGCGACCCATCGTGCTTCGTCCGTTTCGTACTGCCGGACGATCGCGGGGATCGAAGCCGGGCCTTCGATCAGCTGGGCCGCGATCAGGAGCGAGCCCCCGCCAGGCACGAGCTCGCTCAACGTGGAGAGGATTCTCGCCGGCGCGAAGTTCATGAACGTGAGGCCGAGCATCAGGATCCGATGATCGTCCGGGCTCGCGGGGATCAGGGGAGCGGCCTCCTCGAAGAGAGCCCGGATGCCCTGGGTCTCGGCCGAGTATTTCGCCATCTCCTTCGTCGCGAGATCGAGGAAACGCGCGTTCACGTCCACCGCGCAGTAGCGGAGCTTCACGCCTCGCGATCGGCAGTGGCGGCCGAGCGGGATAGCCTTGTCGGGAAAACCCGGCCCCAGGTCGATCAGCTGGACCGCGCGCGAAGGGCCGATGATCTCGGCCGCGTGCCTCTCGATCGCGATCGCGGTTTCCGAATGAAAGCCGGAGTAGTCGCGGTTGGCCATCGCGGCGAGATAGCCGTCGGACTGCTCTTCGGACAGGTAGAGCACGTGAGGCGACGTGATCTCGAGCCGGTACCTGCCTTGCGAGGGGCGGAGGTGCTTCAGGATCTCGCTGCCCGCGTCGGTGCTCACGCCTTCATTATAGGAAGTCCGCGCCTGAATTTCCACGGCATGCGCCTAGAAAGGGATCGTGGCCGCGAACCCCAGAGGGCCTCGGCTTTTCTTCAGCGCTCCGGAGCTCCTTCGGCCAGGACGCGCTCGAGACCTTCGGGGTAGAGCTTCGCCCCCTCGGCCCGGATCTCCTCGACGGATCGCCAGGTCGCCTTCGCGATCGGCTTGCCGCTTTCGTGGATGTCGAGCTCGGTCACTCGGTACGCGCTCTCATCCTTGAAGCGCGCGGGGTACAGGAGAACCATCTCGTGGCCCGGGGTGCCTTCGTATGTGAAGATGTTCTCGAGCGAGGCCGCCAGCGGGCCTGCCTGGACTTCGAGCCCGACCTCCTCGTGGATCTCGCGCTCGAGCGCGGCCTGCCCGCTCTCGTGGAACTCGATCCCGCCGCCCAGCGGCCGATAAAACGTCTCGTCCTTCAGCGAATCCCGGCTTCGATGGAGCAGGTACTGCCCGCGCTCGTTGCGGATCAGGGCGAGGGTCAGCGCGCGGATCTTCCTTCCCAGCGTCCCGCGATAGTACTCCTTGATTCGGCCTGATTGCGAGGCGTCGACCGCGTCCAGCCGGCAGGCGAGCTCGACGGCGAACTCGATGTGCGCTTCGGGGCGGGCCGTGAGCAGGTTCCCTTCGCAGACGAAAGGCGCGCCCGAGGGTCGAGCTTCCTCGAAGTAGCTCGCGAGGAGCTCGAGCTGCTCGGGCGTGTAGCCGTGAGCGAAGGTTCTGCCGCGAAGCAGGCCCGCTTTGGCCAGCAGGAAGGGGCCCGCGCAGATCGCGGCGAGCCAGAGTCCCTGATCGTTCGCGCGGCACAGGAGGGCGTCCACTTCCGCGTTGTCTTTGAGTGAGCCCGGGTCGCCTCCGGGAATCAGGATCGCGCGGCAGCCCTGGAGATCGGCGCCCGCGAAAGAGACATCCGCGCGAATGCGCATCCCGTTGCTGGCCAGGTGGTCGCCCCCATCCGGCGTGGCGATGACCACGCGGTGCTTTCTCGCGAGCAGCTCGAGGGCGAGCGTGAGCTCGAAAGAGATGCATCCGGGATAGAAGAGGGCGAGCACGGATTCTTTCATGGGACTGCCATAGCGCCACGCGATACCTAGGTCAACGCTCTCGCACTTACGCCTTCTGGCCTCTTTCGAAGGTCAGGTACGCGTCCATGAACGCGCGTCCCGCGCGTCCCAGCCTGCGCGACCCGCGGGTGTGCGCGTGCGGCACGAACTCGTGCACGCTCTCGTTCTCCCAGCGGACGATCCTGAGCCTGCCGGCGTCGAGCTCCTGGCGCACCAGAGCCTCGGGCAGCCACCCGTAGCCCAGGCCCTGGAGGATCGCGCTCTTCTTCGACTGGAAGTTGCTCAGGTGGTAGGCCGAGGACTCTTCGAGCAGAGACGTCGGCAGATTGAGGCGCACGTCCGATCCCCGCACGGTCAGGAAGGCGTGCTCGCGAAGGGTTGCCAGCGGGACGCGCCCCTTGTGGCGGCCGAGCGGATGCTTCGCCGAGGCGACCAGATAGCTCTTGATCGGGCGCAGGCGGATCGTCTCGAGCGAGTTCTTCTCCGGAGGCAGCACCGAGATCATGAGATCCGCCTTCAGCTGCGTGAACGTCGCCTCCACGCCGCTCAGGAACTCCTCGTAGACGCGCACCTGCGTGGGAACCTTCCGCTCGCGCAGGCTTTGAAGCGCGCGCAGGATCGTGTCGAAGGGAACTAGGCCGTCGACCACGATCTTCAGATCCGGCTCCCAGCCGCTTCCGAGGTCCTGGCAGACCTTCTCGAGCTCCTGCTCGGCGGTGAGCAGCCTGCGGCACTCCTTCCAGACGCGCTCGCCGGCGCGGGTCAGGCGCGTGCGATAGCTCGACCGGTCGAGGAGCTTCAGCCCGGTCTGCTCCTCCATCGAGCGGATCGAGTAGATCACTGCTGGATGGCTCTTGCGCAGCGCTTCGGCGGCCTTGGCGAAGCTTCCGGCGCGGGCCAGGGCGTCCAGGGTGCGGGCTTCCTCGAGGGTGATTTTCATTGTTAGCAATACTTACAATCTTTGAAAAATAGAGTCACTTTTTTTGAGAGGCCCGGCGTGTGAACAATGAATCATGAGGTCAGGAACCCTTGATCCGAGCCAGCCGAACGTGTCGCACCGCCGGTCCATCCGGCTCTTCGAGAGCGAGCTCCTCGAGCGCCTGACCTTCGTGCACCCGGCCGTACCGGCGCTGATCTGGGTTCCCGCGGTCTCGCTCCTTCTCTGGAGCTCGGAGGCGCCGGTCCCGGCGCTCTTTCTCGCGGGGCTCGCGGTCTGGACGCTCGCCGAGTACCTGCTCCACCGGTTCGTCTTTCATCTGCGCGCCCGGGCCCCGGCGGCGCGCAGGCTCGTCTACCTGATGCATGGAGTCCATCATCAGGATCCCAGCGACGATCGCCGCCTACTCATGCCCCCGGCGGCGGCGATCGTCCTGGCCTCCCTGTTCTACCTGCTCTTCCTCGTGACTCTGGGAGCCGCCCTCGGCGAGCAGGCGGTCCGTCCCTTCTTCGCGGGCTTCCTTTCGGGCTACCTCGTGTACGACTACATCCACTTCGCCACTCACCACGTGCGCCCGCGCACGGCCCTCGGACGGGCGCTCCGCCGCTTCCATATGGTTCATCATTTCGCGGCCTCGAACCGGAACTTCGGCGTGAGCTCGCCCCTGTGGGACTTCGTTTTCGGAACATTCTCGAACCAGGAGAGACGCAATGGACATCCCGTACGTTAAGGGCCAGGTCGCGAAACAGGCGCACGTCGGCGTCCCTCAGGGGACCTTCGAGGAGGAGTTCGCCAGGAACGGCTTCTCGGGCCGGTATGCGCACCTCTACCGGACGCGCCCCATGGTGGAGTGGACGTCGATCGAAGGGCCGCTCAGGCCCCGGGCGTTCGATCTCGGGAAGCTCGCGGTCGCGGCGCCCTCCGACTTCCTCGAGTCCCGGAAGAGCTGCCTGGAGAACGAGGACGTGGCGATCTCGTACTTCACGCTCGCCGAGGAGATGCCGTACTTCTTCCGGAACGCCGACGCCGACGAGATCCTCTTCATCCACTCCGGCCACGGCAGGATCGAGACCGACTTCGGCCCGCTCGCCTACGAGAGAGGCGACTACCTCGTGGTGCCACGGGGCACGGTCTACCGCCTCTGTCCGGCCCGTGACGAGCCGGGAACCGCGGGCGCCACGCACGCCCTGCTGATCGAGAGCGCGGGCGAGGTGAGGTTCCCCGAGAAGGGCCCGCTCGGCCAGCACGCGCTCGTCGATCCGGCCGTCATCCGCGTGCCTTCGCCCCCTTCGCCCGATCTGGCGTCCGGCGGCGCGCCGAGTGAGGGCCGCTACGAGCTCCGGGTCAAGCGCGGGGGCGAGATCACCCGGATCACGTACCCCTTCCACCCGTTGAACGCGGTCGGCTGGAAAGGCACGCTCACGGTCTGGCAGCTGAACGTCCGCGACATCCGCCCGGTGCTCTCGGATCGCTACCATCTCCCTCCGACCGCGCACGCGACCTTCGCGGGCGAGGGCTTCGTTGTGTGCACCTTCCTCCCGCGGCCGCTCGAGAACGGCGATCCCGAGGCGATGAAAGTGCCGTTCCATCATCTCAACATCGACTTCGACGAGGTGATCTTCTACCACCGCGGCGAGTTCTTCAGCCGCTCGGGCATCCGCGAGGGGATGATGACCTTCCACCCGGCGGGCATTCCTCACGGCCCGCAGAAGAAGGCCGTCGAGCGCTCGCGCGAGAAGACCCGGACCGACGAGGTTGCGGTGATGATCGACACGAGAAAGCCGCTTCGCCCCACCGAGGCGAGCAAGGCGATCGAGTCGGGCGAGTACTGGAAGAGCTGGAGCTGACGATGAAGGAGACCCCCGTCATGGAAAACCGTGTGACAGATAACCCGCTGGGCCTGGACGGAATCGAGTTCGTGGAGTTCGTGTCGCCGGACCCCGAGGCGCTGCACCGCCTCTTCGTCGAGTTCGGCTTCTCGAGGATCAAGCATCACAGGAGCAAGAAGATCGATCTGTACAGGCAGAACGACATCACCTTCCTGCTGAACCGTGAGCCCGAGTCGTTCGCCGCGAAGTTCGGGAAGCTTCACGGGCCCTCGATCTGCTCGATGGGCTGGCGCGTGAAGGACGTCTTCAAGGCGACGGCCGCCGCGGCCGCGCGGGGAGCCGTGCTCGAGCACGAGGAGAAGGACTACTTCGGCCGGAACGATCACCCGACGCCCGCGATCCGCGGCATCGGCGACAGCCTCATCTATCTCGTGGACGACTGGATGAACCCGTTCTTCTACGAGGGCCTCGGGTTCGACAGCTACCGCGCGCCGGCGCACGTTCCTCACAAGGGATTCATCTCGATCGACCACCTCACGAACAACGTCCCGCTCGGCACGATGAAGAAGTGGGCGGACTTCTACAAAGGCGTCTTCGGCTTCACGGAAGTCCGGTACTTCGACATCCGGGGGACGAGGACCGGCCTGCAGTCGTACGCGCTGCGGTCGCCCTGCGGGAAGTTCTGCATCCCGATCAACGAGGCCACCGAGAAGGAGTCGCAGATCAACGAGTACCTCCGCGAGTACAACGGGCCCGGCATCCAGCACCTGGCCTTCCTGACCTCGGACATCGTCGCTTCGCTCGAGAAGCTCGAAGGCACCTCGATCCAGACCCTCGACATCGACGACGAGTACTACGCCGAGGTCTTCGACCGCGTGCCGGGCGTGACCGAGGACCGCGAGGTCCTGCGCAGGCACCAGATCCTGGTCGACGGCGACGAGGACGGATACCTGCTCCAGATCTTCACGAAGAACCTGGTCGGGCCGATCTTCATCGAGATCATCCAGAGGAAGAACCACCTCTCGTTCGGCGAGGGCAACTTCCAGGCGCTCTTCCGCTCGATCGAGCGCGATCAGATGAAGCGCGGGGTCTTCGAACAGTCCTCCTGCGGCAGGTGCGGCGACTGCGATTGCGGGCCCGCGAAGGCGGCTCGGTGACGTCGCCCGCGATCGCCCGGTGGGGGGCGCCCGAGCTCAAGGAGTTCACTCCGGAAGAGCACGCCACCTGGAGCGCGCTTTTCGAGCGGCAGGCCGCGCGGCGCCCCGAGCAGATCGTGGACTGGTACTCCGACGGAATCGAGGCGCTCGGGATCGGGGCCGGAAGGATTCCCCGCCTGCGCGACGTGAGCGAAAGGCTCCACGCCCTGACGGGCTTCCGCGGCGTGGCCGTGGACGGCTTCGAGGACCCGCGGCAGTTCTACCCGATGCTCGCGGATCGCATGTTCCCGGTCGGGAACTTCATCCGCGACCGCGGCGACCTGACCTACACTCCCGCCCCCGACGTCTTCCACGACCTCTACGGGCACCTGCCTTTCCTGACGAAGCCCGCCTACGCGGATTTCTGCCACGAGCTCGGCGCGCGGGCCACCCGTTACATCGACGACCCGGGCATGCTCCGGCAATACGAACGGCTCTTCTGGTTCACCATCGAGTTCGGGCTGATCGAGACGCCCCGGGGGCGGCGGATCTTCGGCGCGGGGATCGCCTTCGCGCCGCCGCACCCGATCTCACGGCCGCGCC
>CAYZKI010000067.1:10483-11906 GCA_964478745.1 uncultured Bacteriovoracaceae bacterium | reverse complement strand
GCTACGATCTACGCCCACAACTCGAAGCTCCTGGTGCGCGCGGGACAGCGGGTGAAAAAAGGCCAGACCATCGCGCTCTCGGGACAGACGGGGCGCGCAAGCGGGCCTCATGTCCACTTCGAGGTCCGCAACGGCGCGACGGCCTATGACCCGGTAGCTGTCCTCGTGGCGGGCGCGAGTCGCCCGGCGCCGGCCACGCCGGTCATCGCAAGTGATGCCCCGCGCCCGGATGCGAGAACGACCTATGCGGCGCGCCAGATCGCGGAAAGACGCGACGCGCAGCAAGCGCAGGTCAAGAAGAAGGTCCGGAGCCGGGCTCCGTCCTCGACCCGGAAAAAGCAGCAGCTCGTGGCCCAGCGTGACCGGGTGAGGACGACGCAGGCCGCCGCGAACCGTAAGGCAGGCGGCCGCAAGCCCGCCGCCCAGGAAACCCTGAAACAGAAGCAGGCCAAGAAAAAGAAGACGAAGAAAAAGGCGGCCGGCCGCAAGCCGCAATCCGTCGAAGAGCCGCGCGAAAAGAAGAAGAAGCCGGGACGCCGCCACCGACAGAAGCGCGCGGTTGCGTCAGCGTACGAACCGGGCTAAATTCCGATTGCCCTTTCTTTTCGCAGCATCCGTCCGGATCGGCTGGCCTCATAGTTAAATGGATATAACGGAGCTTTCCTAAAGCTTTGTTCCAAGTTCGATTCTTGGTGAGGCCACCATCGGATGCGCGGAGCTCTCCGCTCGGCTGCGCCTCGCTCGACTCCCGCGCACCCCAGAGGGGCCCCGAAGAAATCCAGGACAGGCACTCCGCGCTTCCGATGGTGGCCTTCCGAAGTGGGCGACGCGAAAGCGTCACGTTCCTTTAAGGAACCGAGTCAGCCGCGTTCTCAAGATGGAAAGATGCATGTAGAGCTCGCCTCCCGCGTTGATGGCGCAGGAATGACCGGTGTCTAAGGCCTAGACGTTGTCCTGCGGACAACAGCTGAGATTACTCGGCAATTTCCCGGCATGGCTCTCGCAGTTTTCCGTCCAAACGGAGACTGACGATGAGAACGAGAATGAGGGTCACAGCCGCGCTTTTGTCCCTGACAATGACCTGGACGAGCCTGACCCCGCCGACGGCGGCATTCGCCCAGCAGGTGTCCGCCCTGAAGCCCATCGTGGCGAACCCGTGGAAGAACGAGGATCTGAACGCGTGCAAGTCGGCGGAGCAGTGCTCCGTCGTGATGGAGGCGATTCTCACGAAGCTCAAGGCCGAAAGGGACGGGCTGAAGTGCGATACGCCGGAGGCGCAGTACGAGGCCTGCGACGCGACGGAAAGGAAGATCAGGAGTTATGAGAGGATCAATTACGATTTCCGCCGCGGCCTCAATGTCGTCGCGAATCAGCCGAGCGCTTTCGAGAAGTTCGGGCTCGTGGTCGTTGACATCGTCATGAG
>CAYZKI010000067.1:0-10473 GCA_964478745.1 uncultured Bacteriovoracaceae bacterium | reverse complement strand
TGCTTTGGTTCGGCGCGGCCGCTGCGATATTTGGCGGGCTGATAATGCTGGCCTCGGGAGAGAATCCCAGTGATGGCTCCATCGCCGGCGGGGAGCTCAGGCATGTGAGCAATTTGCCCGTCAATCGCTCCAAGCAGGATGTCTTGCCGAGCGCGTCGCTCCTCGAGACTCGCGGCGTGGACAATGGCCGCGCGGCAGGCAACGCACTTTAAGCCTCGAAGAGGCAAGTGACACAGGGTCCGAGTTCGGCAATAACTAGGGTATGGCAGCCACGCCTGCACCCTCGGCGATTCTCCGCAAGCTCCGCCCCACGGACGCGGCCCGCCTCTTTCCGCTGATCCATAAATCCCCCGTCACCGACACCATCGTCTGGGACGGGCCCGAAAGCCTCGAGGAGTACCAGGAAGGGCTCAGCCGCTGGATGAAGCTTCCCGGCGAGAACGGGCACCACTCGCTGGTCATCGCGGTCGGGAAGGACGGCGACGAGCCCATCGGCTGCATCTCGCTTCGCCCTTCAGCGGAGGATCCCCGGCGCGCTGACATCGGACTCTGGATCGGCCTCCCGTATCAGGGCCAGGGGCACGGCACGCGGGCCATCGCCGAGATCACCCGCTACGGGTTCGTGAACCTCTCGCTCGAGAAGATCGAGGCCTGCGTCTTCGTCGGGAACACCGGGAGCCGCAAGATCTTCGAGAAGAACGGGTATCGGCACGAGAGAACCGAGGCCCAGGCCGTGGAGAAGCGGGGAAAGCTCGTCGACGAGTGGTACTTCGGGATGACCCGCGAGGAGTTCGAGAAGAGAAACCCCGGCGCTTTGCGGGTGGCTATTTCTTAGACAGCCTTCGTCCACGGGATCGCGCGGGGCTCCTCCCAGCCGGGCATCTCCCTTGCTCATAATGGATCCCGTATATGAGGAATCCCGCGATCGTCCGCGCGCTCTCCGCCGTGCTGCTGACCCTGACCGTGCTCGCGCGGCCGGGCGTCGCAGCAGCCGCGAGTCCAACGATCGCCCGGAGCGCCTCCGGCGCGATCGAGCTCTCGGGCGCCCCGTGCCCCGATCTCCTGAAGGAAGCCGCGGCGCTGCGCGAGTGGAAGCGAAACGCGGGCGAGAGCGCCAGCGCGGGCTCAGCGCTGCCGGAATGCAGGAACGGGAAGCTCGACGTGAGCGGCATCCTGCCCGCGCGCGTGGCCGGGATACTGGGACTGCGCGCGCCCGCCGAGGGCCCCAACTGCTGGAACACGGCGCTTTACGTGCGCGGTATCGCGAGCGCGCTCAGGCATTCCTCGTCACGCGAGTTCTCCCACTGGATGAGCTCGCCGCTCTGCCGCGCGCTCGGGGCGCGCGAGAAGCCCGCGCCCGGCGACATCATCGCCATCCGCGAGCTGTCCGGAGGATCCGAGTTTCACGGCATGATCTACGTGTCCGAGCGGCTGGCGTTCCACAAGGAGAGCGTGGCGCCCGATTCGGCTTATGAGTTCGTGCCGCTGGTGGAAACCCTCGCGAAGAAGAAGGTTTCGCGCGACCGGTTCAACGTGGAGGACCCGGGGGACCCCGAGTCCGAGCCGGAATCCGAATCGGAAGAGGAAAGTCCCCGCTACGCGAGAGTCTACCGCTGTCAGTCGCTCGAGGAATACGCGGCCTCCTCCGATCGCGCCGAGCTCGCCTCCTGGTTCAAGAGGCATGCCCCCGGAGTCGTCGATGCGGAGCAGTGCGTTTCCGAGCTGAGCTTCTCGCCGCACGCGACTCCCGCGGCCGCGCGTGCGCTTCACTCCTCGCTCGAGGCGATCATGACCGGGCTGCAGGAAGAGAAGAAAGCGCTGCGGCAAGGTCCCCCCGGCGCTCAAGGCAAGGAAACCCGCTCCGTGCTCGACGGGTTGACCGAGCGGGTTTGGTCCCTGTTCTCGCAGCTCGACTACCTGTTTCCGAGAAAGTGAAGCCTCTCCCGTACATCGGAGTTGGCAGCTCTCACGGGCTCAGGTCATCATCAGGAGATGCTGATGAACCCCACGATGATGAAAGAGCTCCGTCTCGTTTCGACTTCGGCGTTTCTTGCCTTGGCCGTTACCGCCTATTCGGGCTGCGGCCGCTCGGATCTCGGCGAAAGCTGCGATAGCTCAGGCGCCACCGACGAGTGTGTCGACGGAGCGATCTGCACGAACCTTTCGGGAGGCGGAAATGTCTGCCGCAAGTCCTGCACGGTTCAAGCGGACCGCGCGTCGAACGAATCCTGCAACGGGATCTCGAACAGCAATTTGAAGAGCTGTCAGCCCAGCTGATCGCTTGATGGAGTGGAAATGAAAAGGGGGCGGGATCCCTGAATATCCCGCCCCTTGCGCTCGAGGGGATGAGCTGCTTTTTCGAGCGAACCGATCCGTGGTTGGTTGGATTGGACGGATTCGGGGACTTGGTCCTAACTGGCAGTATGTTCGCCCGAATACAGGTCTATCAGCCGCACATGAAAATGACGTTAAAGGGACATTAAAAATCATTAATCTTTGCCGCAACGCGCGCGTCGCTGGTAAAAGTGAGCCATGCGTATCCTGGTCGTCGAAGATCAAAGAAAGATGGCGGGCTTCCTGAAGAAGGGGCTCACCGAAGCGGGCTACCAGACCGAAGTCGCCGAGTCCGGCTCTGCCGCCGAATCGCTGGTGGCGGCCGATTCTTTCGATCTCGTGATCCTCGACGTGATGCTGCCCGATCAGAACGGGTTCGATACCGCGCGCCACCTCCGCGCCGACGGGTTCGCGGGCCCGATCCTCATGCTGACGGCGCTCGCCGGAACGAAGGACAAGGTTCACGGCCTCGACGCGGGCGCCGACGACTATCTGACCAAGCCATTCTCCTTCGACGAGCTCCTGGCGAGGGTGCGCGCCCTGCTCAGGCGCCGCGAGGCGCCCGCGGGCACGCGGCTCCGCTTCGCCGATCTCGAGATGGACGTGGTCGCGCGCAAGGTCACGCGCGAGGGGAAGGAGCTTTCGCTCACGCCGAAGGAGTTCGCACTGCTCGAGTACTTCCTCAGGAACCCCGACCGGCCACTCTCGCGCGCGATGATCGCCGAGCACGTTTGGGACGTGCACTTCGACAGCGACAGCAACGTCATCGATGTCTACATCAACATGCTTCGCAAGAAGGTCGATCAGCCGTTCGGCCGCAAGCTGATCCACACGATCGTCGGGGCCGGGTATGCTCTTCGGCAGGAAAGCTAAGAAGGCGGCCGAGAACAAGCAGCCCGCTCGAAGCCCCCGGCGGAGCATCCGCTTTCGCCTCACCGCGCTGTTCGTCGTCATCCTGGGCGTGACCCTGATCGCGTTCAGCATCACGCTCTATGGCGCGTTCGTGCGCACGCATCGCGCCGAGTTCGATGCCGCGCTTTACAACCACGCGGTCGACGTCGCCGACTCGATCCAGGTGAACGTCTTCGGCCAGCTCACGCTGAGCGGCGACCTGCTCTCAAGGAACGAAAAGATCTTTCCGTTCGCCGTGGGGCGCGCGCTTCTGCAAATCCTCTCTCCGGGCGGACAGGTGCTCGCCAAGTCGCGCGCGGTCGCCGAGACGGGGCTACCCGTCTACAAGGAGGATCTCGCGCGTCTGATGTCGGAGTCCGTGGTCTTCCGCGACCTCTCGGTCGAGGAGGTGCCGAACGTCGGAAGGACGGCCCGGGTGACCTACCGCCTGCTCACGTACCGCGTCCGCGACATCCGCAAGCCCGAGTTCCTGCTCCAGATCGCCGTGCCGCTCACCTTCCTCGAGCAGGAGTCGAGGAACCTCAAGCTCTTCTTCATGCTCGCGATCCCGCTGACGCTGCTGATCGCCACTTTCGGAGGCATCTACCTGTCGGGCAAGGCGCTGATGCCGGTGCTCGATATCATCGAGCGCGCGCGCGGCATCACCGCGCGCAACCTCGGCGAGAGGCTTCCCATCCCTCCGGCGAAGGACGAGCTGCAGGCCCTGTCGCTGACGCTCAACGACCTGCTCGACCGCCTGCACCGCGCGTTCGAGAGCCAGGAGCGTTTCGTCTCGGACGCCTCGCACGAGCTGAAGACCCCGCTCGCCATCCTGAGAGGCGAGCTCGACCTCATGCGGAGCCGGCCTCGGACGCCCGAGGAGGTGACGGAGTTTCTGAGCAGCGCCTCCCAGGAGCTCGACCAGCTCTCGAGGCTCGTCGAGGACCTGCTGCTGCTGGCCCGCGTGGACGCGGGCGCGGGCTCGATTGCGAGAGCCGAGCTCAGGCTCGACGAGGTCGCGCTCGAGGTGGTCGCGCGCCTGCAGAAGGTGGCCGGCGCCCGGAAGATCAAGATCCGGTTCGACCTGGAGGGGAGCGAGTTCACCGTGCTCGGCGACTCGAACCTGCTCCACAGCGTTTTTCACAACCTCGTCGAGAACGCCGTGAAGTTCTCGCCTGACGAATCCACGGTCGTGGTTCGGATGGTCTCGCAAGGGGATCAGATCTCGACTTTCGTCTCGGACGAGGGCCCGGGCATCGACCCGGCCGAGCAGGCCAGGATCTTCGACCGGTTCTTCCGCGCCGAGGGCGCGCGCGAGAAGACGGCCGGAATGGGCCTCGGGCTCGCCATCGCCCGCCGCATCGCCGACGCCCATGGGGCAAGGCTCTGGGTCGAGAGCCAGCCAGGCCGCGGATCTCACTTCGGTTTTTCGATTAAGAAGATTTAATCCCGGATTCATGGGGCTTTAAGCCCGGGTTCGTAGACTGGATCTCAGCAGACAGGAGGAAGCTGAGATGAATGCCTACCGACTTGAGCATGCAGTTGCAGTCCCGATTTCCCGCGGTGTCCGAAGGCTTCTCGAGCATCGGGTCCAGGAATGGGCCGATACGCAGGCGCCCCGGCAGCAGGGACCCGTGAAGTACCGGCTCGAGGTCGTTCGCGAGCCCGGGTCCGAGAACGGCGCGCTTTCTTGCGAGCTTACGGTCCAGTCGGGAGGCTTCCTCTGGCGCGCGAGCGACTACGGCGCCGAGCTTCAGAGCCTCGTGCTTCGCTGCCTGCGGAAGCTGACCCGCGTGATGAGCGTCGGGCAGCCGCAGGCCCATTCCCGTCAACGAGACTAAACCCAGGAAAGGAGCGTAGTGTTCAGATGTTCACGTCCAAGTTCGAGAAGGTTCGACCCAGCAGGCTTTTCCAGGCTACCGCCATCGGATTCGCGATCGGAGGCGCGGCTGGCTACGGACTGAGCCCGCATGCGGGCACGGCGGCCCCGGCGCCCGCGCAGGCGGCAGCTCCGGTGGCGCAGGCTCCGGCTGCGGCGCCGGTTCCCGCGCCGGTCTACGCGCACGAGTTCACAGGGCTCGTGAAGCAGCTGAATCCGTCCGTCGTGAACATCTCGACGCTGAGCAACGGCGGAAACCTCCAGCGGCGAGGGCGTCACGTCACGCCCGACGAGTTCTTCAGGCGGTTCTTCGGCGAGGGTGGCGGCGACTTCGAGTTTCACGCGAACCCCCCGGCCAGGCGCGGTCCCAGGCCTCTTGCGCTGGGAACGGGCTTCGTGATCGACGAGAAAGGCCTGATCGTGACGAACTACCACGTCATCGACCACGCCGACGAGATCCGCGTGTCGTTCACCGAGTCGGAGTCCGAGGAGCCTCTCAAGGCCGAAGTGGTCGGCAAGGATCCCGAGCTCGACATCGCGCTCCTGAAGGTGAAGCCCAAACGGAAGCTCCAGCCGGTCTCCCTTGGCGACTCGGAAGCGCTCGAGGTGGGTGAGCGGGTGCTTGCGATCGGCAACCCCTTCGGCCAAGGCCACTCGGTCACGCAGGGGATCATCTCGGCCAAGGGCCGCATGAGCCCGAACTTGCCGCTCGCGAGCTATCTCCAGACCGACGCGCCGATCAATCCGGGAAACTCGGGAGGCCCGCTCATCAACATGAAGGGCGAGGTGATCGGCATCAACAACGCGATCGACGCGAGAGCGCAGGGAATCGGCTTCGCGATTCCCATCAACGCCGTGAAGAAGGTGCTCCCGCAGCTGCGCGAGAGCGGATCCGTGTCGCGGGGCTTCGTCGGGGTGGCCGTCGAGCCGCTCACGCCCGAGCTCGCCGAGAAGCTCGACGCGCCGAAGGACCTGAAAGCGCCCGTGGTCACGCAGATCAGCCCGGGCGAGCCCGCGCACCGCGCCGGAGTGCAGATCTACGATATCCTTGTAGAGTTCAACGGCAAGGCGATCCGGAGCGGCAACGATCTCGTGGCCGAGGTCTCTGCCACCGAGGCCGGGAAGAAAGTCCCGATGAAGGTGCTCCGCAACGGGCGCGAGATGAAGCTCGAGATCCAGGTCGGGGATCGCTCGAAGAAACTCGTCTCCATGCGTTAGTGGCGGCGATTCGTTTACAGAACTCTTACACCCCGGGCCAGGCCGTCCGCTTGCTCCCTGGCCCGGGTTCTGTCTAAGCTCTTCAGGGTCTCAAGGATGAGATGGAGGAGTCAGAGTGAGAGAACAGAATGCATCCAGGCACGTCCGTGCCTTGGCGCTCTTCGGGGCGCTTGTGACTTCCGTGGCCGCTGGCGGCTGTAACGTCGTCGACGGCAACGGCAGCGTGAGTTCGATTCGGTCTCCCGGAGGTTCTTTAGGGAACGGCGGAAACGGCAACGCAGCGCTGGGCGATAGCTGCTCAGGCGGCGACGGCATCTGCCTGGCCGTGAAGTACGTCGTCTACGAGTACGAGAACGGCTCGAGCGTCGTAAGCGATGCCCAGGTCGTCGAGAACATGCGCCAGATCAACCGGGTCTGGGCGGCATGCGGGATCGCTTTCCAGATCGATGAGTACCAGAAGGTTCTTCCCCGTGACGTCGGCCTGAGCTCGGGCTCCGCGGCGGTGAACGAGCTGAGCAAGATCCGCGGAACGCTCGGCAACGACAACACGCTTCTCGTCGTGACCACGCATGACTGGGGAACCACGAAGAACGCCTGGACCAGCATGCCGGGCTATTCTCCCTACGGGGCCGTTCTCGAGGCGTCGGTGGGCGATTATCCGAACATCATCGCGCACGAGCTCGGGCACTACCTGAATCTCGACCACTACGATTCGGGCGCCAACGTGATGAACACGATGATCGCGACGAACTCGACCCCGCTCACTTCCCGCCAGTGCGAGACGGCGCGCGCCGCCGTCAGCGACTACTGGGAGGCGATGCTCCGCTAGCAATTGTTGCGTTGAGCCGTCCCGGGGCCTAGACTAGCCCTATGGACGGCTCAAGCGCTTCATGGACCTACGCGCAGCTTCTCAGCTTCTTCGGACCGAAGATCTTCTTCGCAGTGCTTTGCGGCGGCTTGATCGGTCTCGAGCGCGAGCTCAAGAACAAGCCCGCCGGCATCAAGACGAACATCCTGATCTGCCTGGGCTCGGCGCTGTATACGTCCGTCTCGGTCTTGATCTCCCAGAGCCACGCCGCCCAGAATTATTACGGCGATCCCGCGCGCATCGCCGCGCAGATCGTGGCGGGCATCGGCTTCCTGGGGGGCGGAACGATCATCCAGGCCCGCGGAACGATCCTTGGCCTCACGACGGCGGCGACCATCTGGGTCGTGGCCGCGATCGGCATCTGCATCGGCATCGGGCACCCGGATATCGCCGTGATCTCGTCGGTGACCGTGATCCTCGTTCTCGTCTCCACGAGCGCCTTCGAGGACAAGATCCTCGGCCGCTCGCTGACTTTCGCCTGCGAGGTGATCGTCGATGATCCCCAGGGCAAGACGCGGCTCGCGATCAACCAGGCCCTGGCGAGGAACGACCTGACGCTCGACGACTTCGACCTTTCGGTCAAGGGCGCGTTGAACATCCTTCGCTTCAAGTACAGCGGGCACCGCAGTGATTCGAAGAAGTTCATCCTCGATCTCTGGAATATCCAGGGTATCCAGGAAGTCCGGCAGATCTGAGATGATCCAGAAGAGGGTCCGGGTGAGCGGGAGAGTGCAGGGCGTGGGCTTTCGCGCCTCGACCGTATCGCGGGCTTCGCAGTTCCCTGAACTTCTCGGCTACGTGAAGAATCTCGCGGACGGCCGCGTGGAAGCCGTTTTCGCCGGTAACGAGCTCGAAGTCGACGCGATGGTCGAGTGGTGCAGGAGAGGGCCTCCTTCGGCGAACGTCGCCGCGATCGAGATCATCGAAGAGCCTGTCTCACCGGCGCTCAAGCGCTTCCTATTCGAAAGATAATCGGCCCAAAAGCAGGTTCATTGCCTGAAAACGCCAAAGCCCTGGCGTTGACGCGGTGCTCGGGCATTCTGATGTCATCAATTTCCTTGCAAATGCGGCTACTTGTCTTTAGCGTTTAATTATATCGCAGGGTTAGCAGTGACGAGCGGCAGTAGGGTGTTTCTCATGCCCGAGGGAAAACGATATGACCAAAGCGGATCTCATCAACATCATTGCTGAAAAGGCTCATTTGCAACACAAGCAAGCGGAGCTCGTCGTCAACATGGTGTTCGATATGATGTCTGACGCGTTGAAGCGCGACGACCGTATTGAAATTCGTGGTTTCGGATCGTTCGTGAACCGCAGCTACGGAAGTTATCAGGGACGGAATCCCAAGACGGGACAGGTCGTCCAGGTCCCCCCGAAGCGCGTTCCGTTCTTCAAGGTCGGCAAAGAGCTCAAAGAGATGGTGGATTACGAAGGCAACAGGAAGCCTCATGAAAAGTAAGCGCGTACGGAACGCGGTTTCTTTCGGTGCGCCTCTTCTCGGACTTGTTCTTTCACTGACAATCGCATCGCCCGCCGCTCACGCCGGCATCTCGGCCGTAGGAGCGGGGGTTTCCCTCGCTTCACCTCTCGGAAAGATCTCGCAGACCATCGGCAACGCCACGGGCTTCCAGGCGGACCTCTTCTATGATTCGGATATCCTGAGCAAGGACTTCCAGTTTCACCTGACGGGAAGCTATCACGCGTTCGGCGTGACCAACCTGACCGGCGGCAAAGTGGGGATGTTCAGCCTCTTCGCCGGCGCGCAGACGGCGCGGAACAACGACCGGGTGAGGCCGTTCTTCGGCGCCGATCTCGGAGCGGCGATCGACTGGCTGCAGCTGCAGGGCGGTTCGACGACCACGAACGCGGGCTTCGTCTTCGCCGCCCGCGCGATATCGGGCCTGGATGTCCCGCTCACCGACAGCCTGGGGCTTGGAATCGAGATGCCCGTGAGCTTCGTTTTCGTGAGGCCGGCTCTGACCATCTGGAACGCGGTATTCTCGCTCAGATTCAAATTATGAGGAGGGGGAAGCGATGAGAGTGAAGCTTGGTCTTGGCCTGGCACTCCTTTCCGCGGGATGCGGGAACAGCTACGAGCCTCTGGCGGTTCTTTATCCGAACAGCGGGGCGACGGTGACGCTCGCATCGCCGGGCGGTACGTTCTCCTCGGGGTTCTCGTCGGCGACGCCGTATTTCACGTTCAATAACACAGTCGCGCTTGCGCCTGCCGCGGGCTTCGTCACGGACGTCGCTCTGGAGGCCGGCAATACCTATATTGTTTCGATGTATCACTCGCAGCGCCTGCAGACGCAGATCGGCGGCCTGGCCGCCTCGTCCGTGCGCAAGGGTGACTACCTGGCGGCCGGAGCCGTGGTGGGTACTCCTACTGTCACTAATCAGTTCCGTCTGACCGCCTACCGCGACGGCGCCGTGAGCTGCCCGTACTTCGACATGACGGCAGCGGTCCGCGCGGCTCTCGTCATCACCGGCGCGACTTGCGCCAACTGATCACGGGCCCGCGTCTCAGACCGCCTGGCCGCCGCGAATGAGCACGAACGCCACGACCGCGATCGCGAGCACGAAGCGATAAGCCGCATATCCGCTGAAGCCGCGCTTCTGCGCCTGTCTCATCATTCCGCCGATGGCGAGAAGGCCGAAGATGAAGCTGACGATCACACCTGTTCCGAAAGTAAGCCAGCTCACGTCGGGGTGCAGCCCGTGCTGGGAGATGTCCCGGATCGGGACGAACGCGCCGGCGGCGAGGATGGGCGTCGAGCAGTAGATCGCGAACTTGTAGGCGGCCTCGCGCTGGTAGTTACGGAGGAACGAGATGGAGAGCGCTCCGGTCATGCGGCCCGCGCCTGGAACGAACTCGAGCATCTGGAACATGCCGACCAGGAACGCGTCGAGCCAGTTCCAGTCGTAAACCGCCTTGTTGCGGCGCGAGCGGGAGTCGGCAAGCGCGAGCACGACGCCGAACGCCGCGAGCACGCCGGCGATCCCGAGGGGCTCCCAGGTGAAGGACGCCAGGCTCTCGGAGCCGTAATACCAGAGCGCGGCCACGGGAAGCGTCGCGACCAGCATGAAGAACGGAAGGCGCTCGTCCATGGTCATCGGCCGGCGGCGGAGCAGGATGACCTGGAGGAAAGACGAGATGAAGCTTGCCCAGTCGTGACGGAAATAGAGGAGCGCGGCGAGAAAGGTGCCTGAGTAGAAGGCGCCCATCATGTCGGCACCCGGCTCGGTCCATCCCAGGGCGTAGGCGATCAGTGCTCGATGGGCC
>CAYZKI010000066.1:0-11928 GCA_964478745.1 uncultured Bacteriovoracaceae bacterium | reverse complement strand
CTCTAGAGTGAGGGCGAATATCGTCCGATTCGGCTTCTTGAGCGCGATCGTCTGCAGGCTGCGGCGGGCGATCGAAGTTTCTCGCGGAAGCTGCGGCAAAACGCGCGCTTCGAGCTCCCGAGTCGCCGTCAGCGAGTTGGACGATCGGAACGGAAGAACCACCGGATGCTTGAGGAGAGCTCCCCGAACCACGGCTCCGTCCTCGGTCAGGACCCGGGCCGCCTTCAACATTCCGTAGGGCGACTGGGTCGGATCCGCCCCGGGACCCTTGGCCGTTATCTCGAGCTTCAGGGCAACGGGCTCTTTACCCGATTTGGGAATCATCGCGTACGCGTCTCCAACCCTCTGCCGGGACAGATCCTCTCCTTCGAGGGAAAAGAGGTTCAGATACTCGGATGACGACTCTCGAAGCTCGCCCCAGTAGAGGCGATCGAAGAGGTCTCCCGACGGCGCTCCGTCTGCGAAGGCGTGCGGGCCAACAAGAAGCGTGACCATGAGCAGGAAGGAGTACATATGCCCTTCCAGGTTACCATACACGCCGGGCTTAGAAACGATGGAGCGGACCGGTCAACGCGAAGCAAGCCTGGCCGTCATCTCCGCGAAACCCGCGCCGCTCTCGCGCGAGGTGATCCACGCCGGAGGGTTCTTCACCTTCCCCTGCTGAAGATAGGGCTTGAGGTTGGCGACGCCCACCGAGTGCCGGAAGCCCTCGAACAGGGGCTCGTCGTTCGGCGAGTCCCCGATGAAGATCCAGGCGTCGCGGTTCTGAAGCGGCAATGCGGCGTCGGCGCCGCTCACCCCCGGGCACCCGGCCTTGAGCCAGGCGTCGAAGCCCGAAAGCTTGTCGTAATCCCCGAACCAGGTGTTCACGTGGATGCTCGAAAGCTTGGCGTGCGCGCCCGAGTCGCGGCAGAGCTTGAGGAGCGCATCCACCCTCGAATCCTCCCAGGCCGGGACGTCCTCGCGGATATCGATGGCGAGATCCCACTCCCGGTACGCCTGGTCCGAGGCCCAGCGCGCTTCCGGAAAGCTCGCCCGGATCCGGTCGGCCAGGGACTTCAGATTCTCCTGAAGCTCGGCGCAGCCGAGATCGGTGTTCCTCGCGGCGGGGAAAAGCGTCACGAGCTTCCTCCTCACCCCGCCCTGCATGAAGTAGGTGAACGCGCCGTTCTCGCCCACGACCGCGTCGACGGGCCAGAAGCGCGCGATGTGGTCGCACCAGCCCGCGGGCCGCCCCGTGATCGGCACGACAGCGAAGCCCGCGTTCTTCAGGGACCAGAGGGCCGAATAGGCCTCGGCCGTGAGCTTGCCGCGGGTGGAAAGCGTCTCGTCGATATCCAGGCAGACTCCCCGGATCCCGCTGAGATCGGCTTGGGTCGCTGAGTTCCAGTCTCTGGGCCGGCCTGGCTGGGCTTTCGTCATGGTTCCTGATCCTTGGTCTCTTGCCCAATCGTAGCACGCGGGATAGAGCCTCTGCACCCCATGACCCCTCTCGATTCGCGCTTTCTCTTCACGACCTGCCAGCTCGGAGCCGAGCCCGCTCTGAAGGCGGAACTCGCCGAGCAGGGATACCGGCTCGCGTTCTCGCGCCCGGGCTTCATCACCTTCAAGGCCGACGGGCCTATCGCCCCGGAGACGGAGATCCGCTCGATCTTCGCCCGGACCTATGGCGCGAGCCTGGGGAAGGTTCGCGCAGCGGATCCCGCGCCCGAGATCCTCAGGATCGCGTCGGCGCTTCCGGAGAAGTGCGTCCTCCACGTGAGCGAGCGCGACCTGCACGTGCATGGCGAAGAGCCCATGGGATTCGAGAAGGGCCGCAAGGCGCGCGCGGCATACGAGGCCCTGAAGTCCGGGCCGTTCGCGCCGCACACGATCGCCAAGCCCGGCGAGCTGGTATTCGACGTCGTGGTCGTCGAGGACCTCGAGTGGTGGTACGGCGCGCACCGGCACTCGGCCTCGCATTCCCCCTATCCGGGCGCGAAGCCCGAGATCGCGCTCCCCGCGGAGGCCCCGTCCCGCGCGTACGTGAAGCTCGAGGAGGCGATCGCGCGCTTCGGGATCCCCCTGCGAGAAGGCGACCTGGCCGTCGAGCTCGGAAGCGCTCCCGGGGGCGCTTCCTACGCGCTTCTCCGGCGCGGCCTGAACGTGGTCGGCGTCGACCCGGGCGAGATGAGCCCCGCGGTCTCGAAGCTCGGCAGGGACCGCTTCCTTCATATCCCGAAATCCGCCACCCTGCTCGCCCGCGAGGAGCTCCCGGACTCGATCCAGTGGCTGCTGATGGACGTGAACGTCTCGCCCCAGAAGGCGCTGGGTTTCGCCTCGCGGCTCGCGAAGCGCATGAGCGACTCGCTCCTCGGCGTCGCCTTCACGCTGAAGCTGAACGACTGGGCGATGGCCCGCGAGCTCCCCGAGATGCTCGAGATCGTGCGCGAGATGGGAATGGCGAAGGTACGCGCGGCCCAGCTCGCGAGCAGCGGCCGCGAGGTTTCCGTCTTCGGGCTGACGAGGCTCGGCCTGCGAAGGCTCTAGGGACGCGGGCATGCTTCGAGGGCTCGTCGCGATCGCCGGCCTGGCTCTCCTGCTGTCCGCGGCTTCCTGCGGGACGGCGGGCAAGCGCGGCTCCGTGGGCGCGCTCGAGGGCATGGCCTCCTGGTACGGCGAGCGCTTCCACGGACGCAAGACCGCGAGCGGCGAGCGATACGACATGAACGCGCTGACCGCCGCTCACCGCACGCTCCCGTTCGGCACGCGGGTGCGTGTCCGCTCCGTCCGCGACGGCCGGAGCGTCATCGTCCGGATCAACGATCGGGGCCCGTTCGCCTCCGACCGGATCATCGACGTTTCCAAGCGCGCGGCCGAGCTTCTCGGGATGATCGCTTCGGGCCTGGCCGAAGTCGAGCTCGAGCTGCTCGACTGAGCCCGCGACGGCCCTAGCCGGCCTTCTCCCGGGGAAACCGGTCGAGCGCCTCCCTCAGGCAGCGGAGCAGCTCGGCCGGATCGTTGAACCGGTTCTGCTCGATGCGATCGGTCAGGTCACGCACGGGAACGTAGCCTCCCCGGCCGTCCTCGAGCTCGATGTCACCGAAGCTGTAGTCCACCCCGTGGCGGTCCATCGGGTACTCGTCGAGCGTCTCGCTCCTGACCGCGTCGGCGAGCGCCTCCCATCCGCGGATCCTCCGCATGGAGTTCCGCTCGGACAGCATCTCGTCGATCGCTTCGCTCTTCCTTGCCGGCTGGTCCTTCATCGCGCTTCTCCCGTTCTCACGAGGAGCAACGCATGTGCCGCGTCTAGACCCGGAGGGTGAGAACGAGCGGGAAATGATCCGATGGCATCTGATGGCGCTGCTTGGGAGTCTCCGGAAGCCCGACCGGAATGCCGTGAAACGCCTTGTAGCGGTACGTGAACGAGCGGGCCGGGACGACCCGGCTCTTGAGATGCGGGGACACGAGCAGGTAGTCGAGGACCTGGGGCCGCGGCTGCCCCGCGTGATCGAAGAAGACGAGCGACGCCCTCTCGGCGGGCCCGGCGGGCGTGGCGAGCAGGTCGTGGAAGTCCGTCAGATCGGTGCGCTTCACGAGCTCGAGCTCGAGGCTCGAGATGTCGGCGTTGAAGTCGCCGCCGACCACGACCGGAGTCCCGGGGTGCTCCGCCCGCGTCCGCTCGTAGATCTCGGCGAGCGCGATGGCTTCGGCCGTGCGCGTGTCCTTGCCCTGATAATCGTCGAGTGAGCTGATCTTCGATTTCAGGTGAGCGAGAAGCAGGATGAGGCGAAGCCCGCCGTCTTCCGGCGAGTAGAGCCGCAGCTCGGCCACGTCGCGGGAGAACCTCGCGGCGCGCTTGCCGCGAAGGCTCGCGATCTCGACCGGGGCCTCGCGGTGCGAGCGCGCCTCGGCGCGGAAGCCCAGGCCCCTCCTGACCAGGAACCCGAGGTCGATGCCGCGCCTGGAGTTTCCGGCCACGAAATGAGCTTCATAACGGTCACCCAGGAAGTGCCGGTTGAAGTTGCCGAGCGAGTCCTCGCCGCCCACCTCGACCATCATCAGGATGTCGGGATCGATGTCGGCGATCGCCTCGGCCAGGCCGAGGAGCTGCCAGAGCGGCTTCTGCCTGCGGCGCAGCTGCGCGAGCGCGAAGCCGCGCCATTCGTCCTCCGAGAGCGACTCGAGCGGCCTGCCGTCCTGATAGGCCATCGAGACGAAGAGGTTCTCGGCGTTCAGCTCGCAGACGGTGAGCTCGCGGTCGAGGGTCGGCACGAGACCCAGGCTAGCCCAAAAGCCCTGAAGAATCGACGCGCCGTCGGCCCGCGCCGGTCCTCGCCTTCCTGGAGACGGTATTTTGACGCTCTTCCTTTCGCTCTATGGATCCCGGTCCGGGATGCCGAAACGAAGGACGTACCATGCCGATTCGTCGACCCTTTCTCGCTCTCATCGTCGCGGCCCTGCTGGCGCCGGCTGCGCCCGCCGTCGCCGACTCGGGCTGCCTTCTCAAGGCGATGCGCAAGACCGTCAAGGTCATGCACGACGCCTCGGCCGAGATCGAGATCGACCTCACGCCCGAAGTCATGCGCCTGATCACCACGCGCGACCGCACGCTGCGTCCCGCGCTCGACGGCAGCCGCCCTCCCCGCTGGCTCGTGGACTGGATGAGGAAGAAGCGCATCAAGGGGCCTCCGGAAGAGCTGGCCTGGGACCGGCTGGGCTACGATCAGCAGATCAAGCTCCTTCGCTACGCCGCGAGCAAGCGCGGCGTGAGCTTTTTCGACGACCGCTCCATTCACGGCATGGTCGTACGCGACCGGATCGAGCTCACCTTCAAGCAACCCGTGGTCTTCGAGGGAAAACGCTATCCGAAGGGCCGGCACGTCATGCCTCGCCGCTACCTCATGGAAAAGGTGGAGCACGGCGGCCCGACGATGGTCGAGACGATGGATGGCGTGGAGCTCCACTACCGCCGCCGGCTGCCCGCGGGCGACCTGATCTCCGAGGTCTGGAAGTTCGAGGAAGGCCTCGGAATGCGCAGGACGCATCTTCACATCCACATGGTGGCCCCGATCAAGCCGGCGCGCATCCGCGATCCCCTCGGCGTCGCGCGGCACGTGGACTTCATCGGCCGCTCCAATCTCGCCGCGGAAATGGTCACGATCCTCGAGTCAGCGGGCCGCATCACCACGAACGCCGACAAGACCGGGATGCATTTCGACTCGTTCTCCAAGGCCGCGTACGACAACCTGGTCGAATACTTCACCGACCTCGGCCACGGGACGGCCAAGCCCATCGCCGACGACTTCAAGGACGGCTGGATCGGGGTGCGCGGGCCCGACGCTTACGATCAGCCGGGCCTCTGGGGGCTCGAGTACCGCGCCATCGACGGAGCGGACAACCCGAAGATCATGCGGGAGGTGCTCAACGGCATCCAGGGACGCATGGTCAGCGGGGACTACGGGGTCTCCGACGCGCGACTCAAGAAGTGGCTCGGTTTCCGCGATCCGCGGGAAGCGATGTTCGACGCCATGCCGAACGGGGAGTGGAAGGACGTGATCTCCGCCATGCCCTCCGAGCTCTCGGAATCCACCGCCTGGCTGAAGCGCTACATCCGCCACCAGGAGTACAAGGAGAACCACGGGCTCAAGATGATCTTCCACGACTGGTCGAAGCATCCGCTCTTCTTCGATCGTCCGGCCAACCTGAAAAAGATCCTCGCCGAGCAGCAAGCCGCGATCCGGGAGCTCAAGGAAGGGACCAATCCCGACGAGGTCATCCGGCGGTTCCTTCTCAAATCGGGACTCTACGAAGATGTCCTGGGCTCCGTCGGAGTGAAGGTAACGCGGGTGAAGAAAGCTCTCTCCAACAACACCTGGGAAGACCTCGAGGATCTCGACGAGGCTGACGAGTTCGACGACTTCTGAGGCTCCACCACTTCTGAAGCTCCACCACTAGCAACGCCGCGTTTCAATGTGCTAGATCGCGTTCTGGTGACAGGAGAAGAAGAATGGCTGAAAAGAAGATGAAAGCGGTGGTTTTCGTCGCGCCGGGCAAGATCGAGCTGGTCGAGAAGCCCGTGCCCAGGCCCGGTCCTACCGACGCGCTCGTCCGGATCACGACGACGACGATCTGCGGGACGGACGTGCACATCCTCAAGGGCGAGTACCCGGTGCGGCCGGGGCTGACGATCGGGCATGAGCCCGTCGGCGTCATCGAGGAGCTGGGCTCCGCGGTCACCGGATACCAGGTGGGCCAGCGGGTCATCGCCGGGGCGATCACGCCCTGCGGCCAATGCAGCCCGTGCCTCGAAGGGACCCACTCGCAGTGCGGCGGCAAGCCGATGGGCGGCTGGCGCTTCGGCAACACGATCGACGGCGCGCAGGCGGAGTTCCTGCTCGTGCCCAACGCGGCCGCGAACCTCGCCCCTGTGCCCGATCACCTCAGCGACGAGGAAGTCCTGATGTGCCCGGACATCATGAGTACCGGATTCAGCGGCGCGGAAAGCGGGAACGTCAGGATCGGGGACACCGTCGCCATCTTCGCGCAGGGCCCGATCGGCCTCTGCGCGACGGTGGGCGCCAGGCTCAGCGGCGCGAGCCTGATCATCGCCGTCGACAGCCTTCAGGCCCGCCTGAAGATGGCGAAGGAAGTGGGCGCCGACGTCACGATCAACTTCAGGGAGAAGGACCCCGTTTCCGCCATCCTCGAGCTGACCCAGGGCCGCGGCGTCGACGTGGCGATCGAGGCGCTGGGAAAGGAAGAGACCTTCCAGTCGTGCATGCGGGTACTGAAGCCCGGCGGAGTCCTTTCGAGCCTGGGCGTCTATTCCAAGGACATCCAGATCCCGCTCGCCGCTTTCCACGCGGGGCTCGGCGACCAGAAGCTCGTCACCACGCTCTGCCCCGGCGGCAAGGACCGGATGCGGCGGCTGATGAACGTGATCAGCACCAAACGCGTCGACCTGAAGCCTCTGGTCACCCACCGGTTCAAGCTTGACCGGATCCTCGACGCCTACGACCTCTTCGCGAACCAGCGGGACGGCGTCCTGAAGGTGGCGATCACTCCCTAGGTCACGCCCGGCCTTCCGGGCCGAGCGGGGCGTTCCGGAGCCTCAGCGCGTTCGCGATGACGGAAACGGAGCTCAGGCTCATGGCCGCGCTCGCGATCATCGGGCTCAGGAGCAGCCCGAAGAACGGGTACAGCACCCCGGCCGCGATCGGCACCCCGAGCGCGTTGTAGACGAACGCGAAGAAGAGGTTCTGGCGGATGTTCCGGAGCGTGGCTTCGCTCAGGGCCCGGGCCCGCGCGATCCCGCGGAGGTCCCCCTTGATGAGGGTGATTCCCGCGCTCTGGATCGCCACATCCGTTCCCGTGCCCATGGCGATGCCCACCTGGGCCTGCGCGAGCGCCGGAGCGTCGTTGACCCCGTCACCCGCCATCGCGACGTTGCGGCCCTGGCTCTGGAGCGCGCGGATGATGTCCCGCTTCTGCTGCGGGAGAACGTCGGCGTACACCTCTTCGATGCCGAGCCTCGCGGCCGCGGACTGCGCCGTGGTGAGATGGTCGCCGGTCAGCATCACGAGCTTCAGGCCGCGGGCTCTCAGCTCGCGAAGCGCTTCGGGCGTGCTTTCCTTGATCGGGTCGCCGACGCCGAGCAGGCCCGCCGGCACGCCGTCGATGGCCACGTACAGCACGGTCTGTCCCTGAACCCTCATCCGCTCGGCGGCCATGAGAACCTCGCGGTCCTGCACGCCGCGCGGGGAGACCAGCTTGAGGTTTCCGAGCGTGACGATCTTCCCCTCGACCACGCCGGCGACTCCCATTCCGGTGATCGACTCGAAGCCGGTCACCTCCGGGATGGAGACGACGCCGCGCTCTTTCGCGCCCTGGAGCACGGACTCCGCGAGCGGGTGCTCGCTTCCCTTCTCGACCGCCGCGGCCAGCCGCAGCAGCTCCGCTTCGCTGAAGTCCGAGAGCGGGTGAATGGAGATCAGCCTGGGCTTGCCCTCGGTGAGGGTGCCGGTCTTGTCGAAAACGAGCGTGTCGACCTTCTCGAGGCGCTCGAGCGCCTCGGCGTTGCGGACCAGGATTCCCGCCTGCGCTCCCCTTCCGGTGCCGACCATGATGGACATCGGGGTGGCGAGACCAAGCGCGCAGGGACAGGCGATGATGAGCACGGCGACCGCGTTGACGAGCGCGTAGGCCAGGGCGGGCTCGGGCCCGAAGAGCGCCCAGACCGCCGCCGTGATCACGGCCGCGACGACCACCGTCGGCACGAACCAGGCCGACACCTGGTCAGCCAGGCCCTGGATCGGCGCACGGCTTCTCTGCGCCTCGTTCACCATGCGGACGATCTGCGCGAGGAGCGTTTCCTTGCCCACTCCCCTCGCCTCCATGACGAAGCTTCCCGTCTGGTTGGTGGTCCCGGCCGTGACCTTCCCGCCGGGCTCCTTGCCCACCGGCATGGGCTCGCCCGTGATCATCGACTCGTCGATCGAGCTTTTCCCGCTCAGCACGACGCCGTCGACGGGCACCTGCTCCCCGGGCCTCACGCGGATCCGGTCGCCCTTACGCACGGACTCGATCGCGACGTCCTCCTCGCTTCCGTCCGCGCGCACCACGCGCGCGCTCTTCGGCGCGAGCTTGAGAAGCGACCGGATGGCAGAGCTGGTCTGGCCGCGCGCGCGCAGCTCGAGCACCTGGCCCAGCAGCACCAGCGTGACGATCGCGGCCGCGGCCTCGAAGTAAACGCCCACTCGCCCGCCGTGCCCGCGAAGCCCTTCGGGGAAGAGTCCCGGCGCGAGCGTGGCGACCAGGCTGTAGGCGAAGGCGACGCCCGTGCCGAGCGCGATCAGCGTGAACATGTTGAGGTTGCGCGTCCTGACGGAGAACCAGCCGCGGTGAAACAGAGGATAGCCCGCCCAAAGCACGACCGGCGCGGCGAGCAGGAGCTGGATCCAGTTGAGCGAGGTGCCCGGGAACCAGCGGTGAAGCGCGAGGCCCGGGACCATCTCGCCCATGGCGAGAGCGAGCAACGGAACGGTCAGCGCCACCGACCCCTTGAGCCGGCGGGAGAAGTCGACGAGCTCGGGGTCGGCGCGTCGTCCTCGAGCGACACCTCCTCGGGCTCGAGCGCCATCCCGCAGATCGGGCAGCTGCCCGGACCGGCCTGCCGGATCTCCGGATGCATCGGACAGGTGTGGATGACGTCCTTCAGCGCCGGGGAGGCCGATGCGGCCTTCTCCGCCTTGGCCTCCCCGTCAGCGTACTGCTCCGGGTGCTCGCGGAACTTCTTCAGGCAGTGGCTCGAGCAGAAATGATAGGTCTTCCCGGCGAACTCGTGACTGCCCGCCGAGTCCGCGGGATCGACGTCCATTCCGCAAACCGGGTCTTTGACGGCGAGGCCTGGCTGAGCGCCGGCTTCGACGCGGGTTTCGGTGACTTGAGGTTTCTTCTGAACTGAACAGCAATGAGCGCCCATGAGTGTGTTTCCTTTGCCCCTTAAGACGAGGCAAAGGCCGGGTTTCTTACAGTGGGTCAGTGAAAATTTTTCGCTCCTGAGAACGAGGACTTACGCGTTTGGGCCGGGCTCACTCGCAGGTGCAGTTCAGGCAGCCGTGCTCCGTGCACGTCCCGCAGGTGCGCTCGAGGCTCGTCTTCAGGGCCTGACGGGCGCGATGCAGCCGCACGCTCAGGTTGTTCTCGGTCACCCCGAGATCCCGGGCCACCTGGGCGATGGGCTCGCCCCCGAGGTCCACGCGGCGGATCAGCTCGGAGTAGCTTTCCTTCAGGGTGGGAAGGAGCCCGTTCATGCATTCGCAGATCGCCGCCTCGAGGTCGTCGAGCGAGCGCTCCTGGGTCCGTCCCTCGACGGTCATCTGCTGCAAGAGCCCTTCGTGCTTCCTTTCCTCGGACGCCTGCGACCGGTAATGGTCGGTGAGGCTGTTCTTCAGGATCCGGTAGAACCAGGCCACGACCCCACGCTCGTCCGAGGCGTCGGCCGGGCTCTCCAGCGCCTTGCGCATCGCCGACTGCAGCAGGTCCTCCGCGACCGCGTCGCTGCCCACGCGCCGGGCCAGATACGAGCGGAAGCGCCGGTGGTTCTCGACCAGCGTCTCGACGAGCGCGTCATCGACCGGACGAAGCGCGTCGTCGGCTGAAGCGGAGTCCGCGCTGGGAGGCTTCTGGCTCATGTCGCGTGCGGGCGCGTCGGCTCAGTCCGTGTAGTTGAGCGTGAATCTGAGGACCCGGCCGTCCGCGCGATACACCCAGAAGTAATAGTACGAGCAGGCTTCCGAGTTGCTACCCGAATACTCCGTCGAGGTCAGGACCGCCAGATTGTCGGCATCCCGGATCAGGTTGCGGAACATGCCGCGCTCGCGCGCCGTCAGATTATCCTGGAAGCATTCCTTGGCGTAATCGGGGCTGTTCAACGCGCTCAGGAACGCGTCGACGCCTTCTTTCCTGCTCCGCGAGTAGACGCGGCCTTCCTCGCATCCCGCGTTGAGCCTGCGCAGCTTGCGCATCTCCGCCGCAAGGTCGAGCTTCTCCGGGTCGAAGGTATCGATCCTGCCGTTGTCGTTGTGCGCGCAAGCGCTGTCGAACTTGTCGAAAAGATCGCTGACCCAGTCGGACGCGAAAGCCGGGGACGAAGCAAGGACACTCACCAAAACCATCATTACCTTGAACATGACGAAGGGCTATCATTATTGCTGCTTAGCGTCAAGAATGCATCAAGAGGGTCCGGCCGTGCTATGACCCCAGGGATGGGCCCGGGAACCGATCCGCCAAGGCTTGTTTTCTCCGCGCGAGGGCTCACGAAGTCCTACCCGATGGGGGATGTGGTGGTGCAGGCGCTTCGCGGAATCGACCTGGAGCTCTACGAGGGCGAGTTCGTCGTGCTCCTGGGGCCGTCGGGAAGCGGCAAGTCCACGCTGCTCAACATCCTGGGCGGCCTGGACAACGCGACCTCGGGGGAAGTCTTCTACCGCGACCACAACCTCGTCACGTCGACCGAGGCCGAGCTGACCGAGTTCCGCCGCGATCATGTCGGCTTCGTCTTCCAGTTCTACAACCTCATCCCCAGCCTGACCGCCGAGGAGAACGTGGCCCTGGTCACGGAGATCTCGAAGGAGCCCATGAGCCCCGCGTCCTCGCTGGAGCTGGTGGGACTCTCCGGCCGCGCGAAGCACTTCCCTTCCCAGATGTCAGGCGGCGAACAGCAGCGCGTCGCGATCGCGCGCGCCGTCGCCAAGCGGCCGGACATCCTTCTCTGCGACGAGCCCACGGGCGCGCTGGACGTGCAGACGGGCAAGAAGGTGCTCGAGGCCATCGTCAAGGTGAACCGGGAGCTCGGAACCCTGGTCGTCGTGATCACCCACAACGCCGCCATCTCAGGACTCGCCGATCGCACGATTCACCTCGCCAACGGGCAGATCCGCTCCTGCGACCGGGGTTCGCGGAAGCTCGACGTGAGCGAGATCCAGTGGTGATGCGCGCGCTCGACCGGAAGCTGATCCGCGATCTCTTTTCCCTCCGCGCGCAGGTCGCGACCACGGCGATCCTGGTCGTCTGCGGCGTATCCCTCCTGATCGCCTCCTGGAGCGCGTACCGCTCGCTCAAAGGCTCCCGCGACTCCTACTATCGCGACTACGCGTTCGCGGACGTGTTCAGCGAGGTGAAGCGCGCGCCGCTCGACGTCGCCCGGAAGATCGAGGCCATACCGGGAGTGACGCGCGCCGAGGCGCGCATCGTGATGGACGGCCGGGTGGATCTCGGGGAGCGCGAGCCCGCCGTCGGGCGGTTCATCTCGGTCCCGTCGGGAAGCCAGCCGGTACTCAACCGGCTCTATCTCCGGCAGGGAAGGCTCCCAGTCGACGAGCCCGCGCTCGAGATAGCGCTCCACGAAGGATTCGCGCTGGCGAACGGGATCCGCCTCGGAGACCG
>CAYZKI010000065.1:6806-11961 GCA_964478745.1 uncultured Bacteriovoracaceae bacterium | reverse complement strand
CGGCAGAGCGCGTCCGCGGCGGGATGGATCTCGCCGAAGGACTTGCGGTGCGGGCAGTCGAGAAGCTCGAGGCGGATCTCCGTCGAGACGGCGCGCGTGACCAGGTACTGGTCGAGCACCGTGCGCTCGTGGCTTCCGGTGAACGGGCTATCGTTCAGCGAGAAGAAGACCGCGCGCAGATCCGAGCGCGTCTCGCCGGGCAGGCCCTGCCAGCGCGCCTCGGCCGAGCGCCGGCCGTGCTTCCATGCCGTCTGGGAGAGCATCGCCTCGAGCGCGGGGCGCTCGGCGGCTTTCGTCCGCTCGAGAAGGTGCATGAGCGTCCAGGCCTGGACCGACCAGACGGTGCGCTCGAGACGGGCCAGGAGATCCTCCGTGCGCGTGTCGTCGAGGAGCGACTCGAGCGTGCCCTCGGCGCCGAGGTTGTCCACCATCCAGAGGTCCTGCGTCGCCTCGCGCGGAAGGCCGCGCGCCATCGAGTGGGACGGGCGCTCGATCTGGAGCTCGCTCACCCAGGCCGAGGTGATCTCGTTGATCTCGGTGAGATTCCGGAACCAGGTCCGGTGCTTGTGGGTGATCGGCCGCGTGTTCCAGCCGTCGGCACGTGGATGTGACAGATGTGTGGTGAAGCCCGCCATCTCTCAGATTCTAAAGGAAGTTCTCGCGGAGGGGCAGCCCTGAATCAGATAATAGAACTGAAATGATCGGGATTATCAGAAGGCGTCGCACCGGGTTTCGCATTTGCTGACTGCAAACGAAAACGCGTCGACTCAGGTCGTCGACAAGCGTTCGAAGCCGCCCGTCGGAAGCGATGCCATGAGAGAGTCGAGGTTGAACCAAAAATGGAGACCGCCAAGATGCGTATAGTAGGAATGCTGTTCTCGACAGTGACCGCAGTCCTGTTCTCTTGCTCCGCCGTTCTTCCGGCCGCGCAAGCCGCGAGCTCATCGTCCGCTGATCCCCTGGCCCTCGCCCATGTCCCGCTCGACCGGATGCGGGCGTGCTTCGGTGTCGGCCACGAGGTTTTCTTCTCGCATGCACTGATGCTCGATTCGTCCCTGAACGCCACGATCGAAGCGGAAGGAAAAAGTATCGGACACACGCAGAAGTTCATCCTTCAGAGCGATGTGTTCGTGAGATCGCCCACGTTCGCCGGTACGCATCAGGAGGAATTTGTCTTTCTCGCTTATCAAACGACGAGGAAAGCGTACGCGCTCTTGAGCGCCTTCTACTATGTCGACCCATCGAATCCGCGCGGAACCCCGCCGCCGTTCGTGATCCTGGCTGATCATCCGATCGGCGTGGATGATGGCGCGAGGATTCTGTTTCAAAGCATCCCGGGGCACCCGTCGAGCTGGTGGTGTGAGTTCTAGGCGGACGCGGATAACGAGGCAGCTAGCTGGGCCGACAGGGCCACTCGGTACTCGGCCCAGCTACTTTCGTATGACCGTAACCCGCAGGGTCGCCTCTTCGGAGCGCGAGATCGTCACCTTGCACAGGCTATCGTCCTTGTTTCCGAGCTTCGGCCTCAACCAGACCATCGGGTGGTCGTCGTAAAGCTGCGACGAGCCCTGGGCGACCATGAACACGTTGCAGCCCTGGCCGGCGACTCCCTTCGCGTCTTCCTCGATTTCGATGCTGTAGTCTTTCTTCTTCGCGCGGAAAACCACCGCGACGCCGTCGCCGATCCCCTCGCTGAGCGGGTCCGGGCGGTCGTTGAGGTTGAGGACGACGCTGGTGTTCTTCGTATCCTTGATGAAGTCGATCACGTACGGCTCGCTCGTGGCGAAGACGGAGGAGACGGACGCGAGGAACACGGTCAGGCCAAGAACGACGATCCAGGGAGTTTTCATGGGAAGAGAATACGCGGGAGCGCTCACGCCGTGAATTCGGGTTCGAGCCGCGAAAAATAGCGAGCGGCTTCGGGCAGTTGAGGCGCGCGTCGGCGTACGAGTGGAGTCAGCCTCGGATTTCGACGTGATCTGCTCCGCTGGTGGAGCAGCGCAGGAAACGGGGCAGCGAGGCATCCCCCATAGACCGACGAGCGAAGCGAGTCGTCAGGCCCCCGAAGGGGGCGCCGGGGGCGCCGCGAGGAATCGAGGTTTGCGAAGCAAACCGAGAGGGGCTGCGGCGTTATGAAGAGGGGGAGGGGCTCCGTAATCCGGACGACGGGCGGAGCCCCGGGGGGAAGTTGGGGTGGGAAGTCGTCAGAGCTTTCGAAAATCGGAAAGCGTCGCACCCGTGAAGGGTACGCTGCAGGTTCCGCCTCTCGAAAACCCACAATCCAGGATGCGTATCCAGGATTGTGCCGGATTAAAGTAGCCGTTCTGGAGCGTGATCTGGAACTCGACAGCAACGGGAGTAGTGGTCAAACCTTGAATCGGGGCCGGCACCGAACGGAAGCGGAAGAGATAAGCTCCGCCGCTGGTCGCGATACCGTTCGAAAGCGTATCGACCCAGACGTACGAGCTCGCGTTGATCTGCCCGCTACTCGTGAAATTCATCGTCGCGTACTGGCGGCTGGGGTCCTGACCCTGCATCGGGGCCGTGCCGAGCACCAGCGTGAAGGGCTGCTGCACCTGCCACTCCTGACCGTCCGCCGTGTACTGCGAGCTCGTCAGGGTGCCGGTGTAGTTTCCGAGGACCGAACCCGACTGCGGAGTCGCTCCGCCGCCGTAGGTGGTCTGCCAGCCGTTGAAAGGCGCGATGCTGTTGGGATCGTTCGCGCGTTGCGGGTCGTCCCCGCAGCTGGTGAGCGAGAAAAAGAGCAAGGTCGCGAGCGCCGCGGTCTGCTTGTTCCTCAATTTGGTTCTCGCCCATTGGGTTCTCATAACTGCCTCTGGACGGGAGGAAGTGCAGGGGGAGTGCCAAAATTGACACAGGGTATCAAGCAACGCTTAAGTAGCTGTTATTAGATAATATTAATGAAAGCGACAGCAGCTGAAGGAGAGCGTGCGCCTCCGGAAACCCGTCAAACCAATTGACAGGCCATCAGCAGCTTTTCCAGGTCGCGCATGCGGATCATCTGCTCGCCGTGCGAACGGATGAGGTCGGAGGCCGTGGTCTCGGCGATCTCGCGCCGGCGCGGGAGCTTCAGGAACGCGACGATCTCGGCCCAGGTCGCGTAGTTCACGCCCTCGAGCCGGTCGGCCATCATGTCGAGGAGCGCCGGATCGTCCGTGAACAGATGGAGCGCGAAGCCCGAGTCGGTGGTCATGAGGATTCCCGGCTGGGGCACCTTCACGCGCTCGATGCGCGCGATCGGAAGATGAGTCGGAAGGTTGCCCTGGATCCGGACGCGCGGATGGAGCGTAACAGGCACGCATTCCGTCTTCGGCAGGATCTCGAGCACGTCCCTCCAGCGCACGCGGCCCTCGGTGTTCACGAGGCCGAGCAGGCGCCGGTGCTCGCGCCGCGCCGCGGTCAGCGCGTGCGAAGCGCGCACGAAGAGCGCGGAGCGGATGTCGAGCGAAAGCTCGGGGTCTTCCTGCGCCAGCGTGTCGAGCCTGGCCAGCGCGGCGCGCACCTCGCCAGGCGAGTACTGTAGCTCGGCGGCGATCCGCTCCCAGTCTCCGGGCAAAGGCGTCGCGAACGACTGCGGGTTCTCGCCCGACCCCAGCCACTTCATCAGAGGCTTCGGCACCGGGATCCATTTCACGATCTGCTCGGTCAGCACCCAGCGGTCGCTCTTTCTCTCGGCGTTCTGGTCGAGCCACTCGCGGACGATGCGGGATTCGAGATAGCCGCGAAGCGGAGCGACCCAGCTCTCGCTCGGCACGAGCACCATGAAGCCCGATCCGTTCACGACGCCGCTCACCCGCGGAAGCTCGTGCGTGACGAGCCGGCGGCCGTCCTCGCCGAAGCTCGCCTCGATCCAAAGGCCCTTGAGCGAGTCGTGGATCGCCCAGGTCTGTCCCTTCGCGGGATCGCCCGGAGGAGTGGGCCTGATGGTGGTCGAGCTCGCGAGCGGGGACGAAAGCTGGCGGAGCACCTCGAGCCTGCGCACCAGCGCCGCTTCGACGGGCGCGGGCCAGCGGTCCAGCCAGTCGTGCTGCGGGGTGGGGCTTTGGTGGACCTGGATCGTCCAGTTCGGGCGCGTCGCCGCGGCTTCCTTGCGCGCGTGAGCGTCGCCCGCGCGGAGCGCGTCGGAGAGGACGATCGGCACCTCGACGTGGCTGCGGATCTGGCCGCTCACGACGATCTTCAGCGGACGATGAGCCATGCGCTCGTGCAGGTCCGGTTCGCGCTTGAAGAGATAGAGATACTTCGGGAAGAGCGGGACGCTCGAAGGCAGCGAGTGCGCGACCTCGGAGAAGTCCCACTCGGAGAGCAGCTTCGCGCGCTCGAGCAGGAACGTCAGCGCCTCGTTTCCTTCATGAGGCGAAAGGGCTTCTTCCCGCGCCCACCAGAGAAGCCCGCCGGGACGCAGCTTGCTGAGCGCGACGCAGGCCTGGAGCGTGCCGAGGCTCGTTCCCGGGGCCTTCAGCTTCTTGAAGTAAGGAAGCGACTGCACCAGCTCGCGGAACTGGAGCGACTCGACCGAGCGGTCCTGGCTGCGCACCGGGCGCTCCTCCAGGATGAACGCGAGATCCGCGGCTTCCATCTCGGCGATGCGCGCCGTGAGCGAAAGCTTCGAGCTCGAGCTGAGCGCGAGGGAGAGCTGGTCGCGCGTGTGCACCTCGAGGCCCGAGCCGAGGTTCCAGAGCGGCGGCGGTGCCGGGCCCCACCAGAGCTGCACGAGCTCGGCGACCATGAGCGGGTAGGGGGCGGACTCGACGCCCACCCAGTTGAGCGAGGTCGGGCCGGTCCTGACCATTCCGCCGTCGCGGAGGGTCGGCGAGAAAACCGTGCGCTTGCGCTTCATGAAGCCGCCCGGAGGCCCGCACGGCGCGCCTTCGAGCGAGCCGAAGCCCAGTGACGGCGCCTCGACCCGCTTCCAGATCGACTCGAAGAACCTCGCGTCGTAGCCGCGCGCCTCGTAGCCTTCGGGGTTCGCCTGCTTCGCGATTCCCAGCAGCGATGTCAGGAAGCCCGGGCCTTCGTCGGTGAAGCGCCAGTTGCGGAAGCTGGCCCAGATCTCGCGCTGGATCGACGGCGTCGGATTGTACCAGGAATAGATGTTCGGGCGCGTGATCACCCAGCCCTCGCGGTCGAGGGG
>CAYZKI010000065.1:0-6796 GCA_964478745.1 uncultured Bacteriovoracaceae bacterium | reverse complement strand
GTGCTGAGCGCCCCGTTCAGGCGGCCGAGATCCGCCTCGCTCCAGGTACGGATACCGCGGTCGGACCAGGCCTTGAGCACGATCGCCTGGCCCATCATCACGAGCGCGAGCTCCTCGAAATAGCAGCGCAGGGCCGCGTCCTGGCTCGGTGTGCGCGGGCCTTCGATCCAGCGCCGGAGCTCGACGGACTGTTCCTGGATCGTCGGTTCGGGCGCGTTGGGGCTGGCGGGCGTCACCGCGGCAAGCCGTTCGAGGTGCAGCAGCACGTCCTTGCGGCGGCTCGGGTTCAGCGCGAGCAGGCGCGTGGGGTTCGCTTCGAGCTCCTCGAGAATGAGCGTCTTCATCGCGACGAGAGGCGCGATGAGCGACGAGAGGTGCGCCGGGATCGCGCCGCGCGAGAAGCCATGGTCGGAGGAGAAGCTTTGAGTCGTGAGACCGGGATTTCCCGGATTTTGCGCGGATTGTGAGGGATCCTGAGAGGAAGCGCCCGCGGTGCGCGCGGCGGCCGGAGGAGGCGGAGGCGTCGGCTGCTGCTTTTTCGTCTCGAGGAGAAGCTGGGACATGGCGGTGTCCTGGGATTCCACCGCGGCGCTCGCGGACGAGCCCCCGGAAATCCCGGATGCAGAAAGAAGGCTTGATAAATTAAGCCGCTGCTCTCCAGTTCCCAAAGAGTCCACGAGTTCTGACGGCCCCACCCCGAAAGAAGACAAAATCCCCAACCCCAAAAAGACAAAGAAACTTATGTGTAGCTTGGCAGCGTGCCTTGCTGACCTGGGCTTTCCCTATGAAATAAAAAGGAAAACAGAGGAGAAGCACGCGAGAAGCTTCCGTTTCACGGAACTTGTACTGATACCAACGAGGGGAGCTCTTTGGCGAGCGCAAACAGCTGACGCTAATGGTCATCCAATCCAGACTCAATTTCGCTTTTGATTTCGCCGAAAGGCTTCTGTGATTCAGGAGACCTCGGGATGAGCGACAGCAAAACCAACGCGGCGACAGACGAGATCGACCAGATCATGTCTGAGATCGAGGAGCTGCAGCAGGAGATGGCTGGCGGCGAGCCTGCCCAGCCTGCGTCTCTCCGCGTCATCGAGGGCGGCGCGAACGGAGCGCCTGCCGAAGACGCTCCCCCGGCCGAAGATCTGATGGCGGAATTCGCCGCGGGCAACAACGGCGGCGAAGCCAGTCTCGAAGGAACCCTTTCCGAGCTGGGCGACGGCGGCCCGGCTACCGGCAACTCTCTTCTCGATCAGATGGATTCGGCCGAAGCCGAAACGCCGACGGACGCCGAAGCGGACCTCAGCACGATCGAGTCGGAAGTCGAAGCCGCCGCGCAGCAAGCGCAGGCGATGATCCAGTCGACCGTCGACGAAGTCATGGAGACCTCGGTGGACCAGCTCCCCGAGAAGGAAACGGAAGTTTCCGTGGCCGACTTCCGCGCCGCGGCGGCCGAGGTCGAAGCCGAGATGAAAGAACAATTGGAGGAGACGCCGATGGCTAAGAAACCAGCCCATTCGACGGACTCCGGAACGATGGAAATGACGCTGCAGGGCACGACGTCCCTGCGGATTCGTTACCAGTTCGACGGACAGGAAGTCGTCGTGGGTTTCCACGATCAGGCCCTGCACGTCCAGCTGAGTGACGGAACGGAATTCAAGATTCCCGTCAGCCGCCGTACCGGTCTGCGCGAAGCCGCATAATACGCGGCGCAAGCTGAACCTTTCCTAGCATCCCTCCTTTCACACGAATGCGGGACAGGGTACACCTGTCTCATGCTTCGTCTCACGGGCGGCGAGTTCAACGGCCGCACGATTCAAGCCCCGAAAGATCTGAAGACCCGGCCCTCGCAGGCCAAGCTCCGCCAGGCGCTCTTCAACTCGCTCCAGTTCGTCATCCCGCACGCGCGCGTGCTCGATCTGTTCGCCGGCAGCGGAGCGCTCGGCTTCGAGGCGCTCTCGCGGGGCGCGGCCCACGTCACCTTCGTCGAGTCGAGCAAGCCGGCGATCGCCGTGCTCCAGAAGAACATCGCCGCGCTCGGAGTGGCCGATCGCGTCCGCGTCGTGGACGAGCCCGTCGAGAAGGCGCTTCCGAAGCTCGGAAAGCCCGGCGGGGCGTTCGATGTCGTGCTGGCCGATCCGCCCTACTCGGCGGGGTGGGAGCTGAAGCTTCTCGAAGGGAAGGGGAGCGGGGCGCGCTGGGAGGAGCTTCTCTCCCCCGAGGGGAACTTCTGCCTCGAGTGGGGCGCGGTGAAGTCGATCTTCGAGGATCTGCCCGACGAGTTCCCGTTTCTTGTCAAAGTTCGCGAGAAAAACTATGGTGATAGCGTCCTTTCCACCTACAGGAGGCGCTCTCCGTGAAGCTTCGCGCGGTCTATCCCGGCTCCTTCGATCCGATCACCAACGGGCATCTCGATATCCTCGACCGCTCCCTCCAGTTCTTCTCGGAAGTGGTGATCGTCGTCGCGGGAACCGAGCGCAAGAACCCGCTCTTCACCGCCGATGAGCGCGTCGAGCTGATCCGGGAGGTCACCGCCGACCGCAAGGGCGTCCGCGTGGATCGCTGGTCGGGCCTCATCATGGACTACGCGCGGAAGCACAAGGTCTCGGCCGTGATCCGCGGGCTGCGCGCCGCGAGCGACTTCGAGTACGAGTTCATGATGGCGAGCATGAACAAGGAGCTGAACCCCGACGTCGAGACCCTGTTCATGATGACGTCGCAGAACCTCTACTTCGTCAGCTCCACGATGATCAAGGAGCTGCACCGGTTCGGCGGCGATGTTTCCCCGTACGTTCACCCTCTCGTCACGCGACGTCTGAAAGAGAAAGGATCGAAGGTTTGAGCGCAGCGATCTTGTCCAAACGGCTCGACGGGGTTTCCGAAAGCGCGACGCTCAGGCTGAACGCCGCGGTCCAGGCGCTGAAGGCGAAGGGCGTGGACGTCGTGAACCTCACGGCGGGCGAGCCCGATTTCGGCGTGCATGAGGCGGCGAAGAAGGCCGTCGTCGAAGCGCTTGCCGCGAACCGCTCGAAGTACACGCCTGTCGCGGGCATTCCCGAGCTCAGGCAGGCCATCGCCGACAAGACCAATGCGCAGCAGCCCTCGCTCAAGCAGCCCTGGAAGGCGGCGGACGTCGTCGTGACCAACGGCGGAAAGCAGGCGATCTTCGACGCGCTCTTCGCGCTGCTGAACTCCGGCGACGAGGTCCTGATCCCCGCGCCCTACTGGCTTTCGTACCCCGAGATGACCAAGCTCTGCGGCGGCACCCCGAAGATCATCGATGCCCCGTTCAAGCAGGACTACAAGATCACGCCCGAGCAGCTCAAAGCCGCGCTCTCGCCGCGAACGAAGGTGCTCATCCTGAACTCCCCGAGCAACCCGACGGGCGCGATGTATTCGCGCCAAGAGCTCCGCGCGCTCGGCGAGGCGCTCCTCAGCGCCCCGGGCGCGGGCAACGTCTGGGTGATCAGCGACGAGATCTACGATCAGGTCATCCTGGGCGACGTCCCGTTCTGCTCGTTCCTCGAGGCCGTGCCCGAGCTTCGCGACCGCACCGTCACCGTCAACGGAATGTCGAAGAGCGCCGCCATGACCGGCTGGCGCATCGGCTGGTCCGTCGCGCCCCCGGTTCTCACGCAGGCCATGTCGACGCTTCAGGGGCAGAGCACCTCGGGCATCAACGCGCTTGCCCAGTGGGCAAGCGTTGCCGCCTTGAAGCTGCCTCCGTCAGAGTTCGCGCCGCACCTCGAGGCCTACCGGAGGCGCCGGGATCTTTGCTTGGAAATCCTGCGTAAAGCGGCGAAAATGGAGATATTCCCCCCCGCAGGGGCGTTCTACTTCTTCGTGGGCATCCGGGCTTATCTGCGGGCGGGCGAAGACTCGATCGCTTTCGCGGAGCGACTGCTCGAGGGTGCGCAGGTGGCCACGGTTCCTGGCACTCCTTTCGGCGAGCCGACATGCCTCAGGCTCAGTTTCGCGACGGACGAGAAATCGCTGCGGGAAGGTTGCGAGAGGTTAGTGAAGTTCCTCTCCAACGCCTGAGCTGATCGCGCTTTTGCCCGTCAGGAAGACGGGCGGACGGGACAAGGAGGTCGGAAATGCGCGCCCATCACGGCCTTTTCATCGCAGCGGCTCTCGCGTTCGCCGGCTGCTCGGCTCCGCCCCTGGACGGCTCGACCGCGCTCTCCAAGCGCGCCGTCTTCGAGGCGACCGCGAACTCCATCACCAACGGCGACTGCTACGGCGCGGTCACCACGATCGAGCCGCTGTACGACTCCGCGAACACCGACAACGAGGCGCGGCTCACGATGGCGTCCGCCTACGGCTGCCACGCGAACATCAGCCTGATCCCGTTGTCGCTCGAGATCGCGAACAACACCACTCGCGTCGGGAGCGGCGACTTCTGGGGCCTGCTGGCCGAGCTTTTCCCGTCGACGACCTCGGATCGCGTTCCCGAGTCCGGGGCGCTCGCCTCCGACGCGCTCCAGGCCGCGACGATCCCGGGCTGGCCCCTGGTTCCGTCGTATCTGTTCAACACGACCACGTACAATCCGGGATCGCTGCTCAAGGGCGACCGCATCGCGGACGCGAACTTCTACCTGATCTTCACGAGCATGGCGACCATCGGCGGCCTCAACAACCGGTACGGGGCTCCCGACTCCTCGAACGATTACGACCAGACCACCCGGCTGCCCTGGAGGACGGAAGCCCTGGTCGACGCCGACGGCTGCATGTACGCCGCGGCCGTGATGAATCTCGTGGACTCGCTCGATGCCACATCGAACAACGTCACCGGCTCGCTGCAGACGGCGCTCCAATCGATCAGCTCGACCTTCGCGGCGGGCATCGAGAACGCTTGCGACGTCGGCTGCAGGAACATCGACCCGGACGCGGGCGGCGCGTGGCAGGCTTCCGGATGCACGGACACCACGGCGTGCGCGAGCTGCCCTTCGGCGCTCCGCAACCGGGACACATGCCTCGCGGCCACCGACCAGACCCGGTGCGCGGCCGCGGGGATCATCAATTTCATCAACGACAGCCCGGACCTCGGGCCCATCCAGGTGGCCTGGCCGGGACCGTAACCGATGATGAAGCCCGGCGCCCTCTGCATCCTCGCGCTTCTCTCCGGCCTGACGGCGCAGGACGCCCTGGCCGAGGCCGAGCTGCGCGAGCTCTACCGTGGCGCGCGCATGCAGGCCATGGGGAACGCGGGCGTCGCCATCGTCGACGACGAGAACGCGCTTTACATGAACCCGGCCGGCATCGGCGGCCTGCAGAAGTTCGGTGTCCAATACTTCGCGGTCGATGTCGACGTGTCGAACGACGTTGTCGTGGACGCGCTTTCCGGGGGCGGGAGCGCCTTCAGCGGCGGGCTGAGCGACGAGACGATCTCCGCGTTCATGGGCAAGGACACGTACGCCCGCGTCCAGATCACGCCGACCATCCTCATGAACAACTTCGCCGTGGGGATCATCATGGACGGGCAGGCCGCCGTCTACGCGAAGAACCCGGCGCTCCCGTACGTCACGATCGGCTATCAGAACACGAACGGCGTGCAGGCCGCTTACGGCATCTCGCTGCTCAAGAGAAGGCGGAGCAAGCATGACCTCCGCGTCGGCGTCGGCGCGAAGCTGCTCTGGCGCCGCGGCGGCTATCGCAGGATGGGCCCGCTGCAACTCACCTCGTTCTCGGCGAACACGCTCGGCGACGTGGCCGCCGACTGGGGGATGGGCTACGGCGCGGACATCGGCTTTCAGTACGTCAACACGATCAACCAGCAGCTGAACGTCAACTGGGGCCTTGCCTGGACCGACATCGGCGACACGCGCTTCGGGACGAGCCAGGCCGACCCGATCCGCAACAACCTCTCGATGGGAATCGGCGGAACCTATCAGACGGGCAAGGCGAAGTTCACGCTCGCCTACGACTACAAGCACATGCTGAACGAGACCGACTGGAGAAAGCGCAATCACCTGGGCCTCGAGGTCGCGCTCCCCGTCCTCAGCATCTACGGCGGGCTCAATCAGGCGTACCTGACCTACGGCGTCGCGTTCGACGCCTGGCTTTTCCGCATCACCGCTCTTTCATACGGCGAGGAGGTGGGAACGTACCTTTCCCAGGACTCCTCGCGCCGATGGATGCTCAAGATCGCGATGAAGGTCGGGTTCTAGCCGCGGGTATCCTAGACGGATCGAAAGGGCCCGAGCTCCCGCTTCGCCGCGGAGAGCGTCGGGCCCATCGTCGTTTCAGGGGAGCGGGTTGTGCTGAACTCCCTCGAGCTCGGGGATCACGTCGATCATGAGCGGCACGAAGCCGAGCTTCGAGTACTCCTTGCCGAAGTCCGTGCGCGGGTTCACCCAGATCCAGTCGGTCTTGGGATTGAACGGTATGGTTTCCTTTTTTCCGGAAAGATAACCCGGATTCCGCGTGCTCTTGTGCGTATTGGGCGTCAGAGTGAGCAGCGCCTCTTTGAATTCGACCAGGTTCTTCGGCTGCACCCTATGCCGGATGCGGATTTCCGCGACGGGGCCGCCGTCCAGATAGGTGGAGAACCTGAGCTTGCGTCCCGACATCGAGAGCGAATTGTCCGACACGATCTTCGGCACGCCCCAGAGCTCGATGCCGTATTTCTGGGCCAGGATGGTCGAGCAGAAATACCTGTGGAACAGGAGGGCGGGCTTACAGGCGCCCGCCTGGCAGTAGGTGTCGTCTTCGGCATACAAGCCGAGAGTGACCGCGAAGATCTCGCCCGCATGGGACTTCCGGAAGTGGAGGCCGACCAACGCGGCCATCGCCATGC
>CAYZKI010000064.1:0-12009 GCA_964478745.1 uncultured Bacteriovoracaceae bacterium | reverse complement strand
GATGGCCCAGGCATCGATGAGCATCTGGGGAAGGTGGCGGGAACCGAGCGCGTGGGTTTTGCGACGGATCACTTAGGTTCGGTGCTGAACTCGGAGCTGAGCTCCGCTGGCGCAGCCGCCGCAGCCGTGGGCTTCGGGCTTTGGGGCGAGGAGCTTGGGACTGCTCCTACAGCTGGCACTTCGGCACTCATCTACGGCTACACGGGCCGCGAGCATGATCGGGAAAGCGGGCTTCGGTACCATCGGGCAAGGCAGTATGATCCGAGCTCTGGGCGCGGCAGCTCCGCCAGCGGAGCAATCGCCGACGCAACGAAAAGCTAGTTGCTGATCACCGAAACCGGGAGCGCCTGAAACGCCGTTCCCGAGCAGGTCAGCGGCAGGTGCGCGAAGCTCGCGCGGTAGTAGCCCATCGGCGCGTCGGTGCCGCGGTCGTACTGGATGCTTCCGTCCGGGAGGGTCAGCTTCCAGACGAACTGGAGCGCGCGAAGCGCGGCCGGCGCGCCCCGGCTCTCGACGGCTCGCGAAAGCTCGATGCCCCACAGGGAGGCGGCGACGGCGGGGACTTCGACCTGCTCGCGGTCGACCCAGTTGCGGGTCACGGCGTTGTTGCGGTTGCTGCGCTCCTCGAAGCCGTAGATGAGCTCCACTCGCGAACCCCACGGAAGGTCACGGTTTTCGTAGCTGAGCTTCAGCCTGCCGGTCACCGACGAGAAGTAGGCGCAGCCGCTCGAGGACTGCCGGAAGGCCTCCACGCGGGTTTCCGCCGCAAAGGCAGGGAGGCCGAAAACCAGGGCAGAAAGTATGATCCAGGGTCGAAGTGCCATAAGTGGCTCCGGGGTTACCTCAGAACGGTGCGATGCGTCAACCCTTAGGGGGTGACGAACGATTTGAACCAGCACCGGGGGCGGACCCCCTCCGTGAACCCCTCCTGCTCGAAGCAGGTATAAGGTTGGGCGTCCCGCTCGGCCTGGGCGGTCTGCACCCCCGCCGGGTGGTCGGCGGACGGGATCTTCCAGACGTCGAACTCACGGGTGCAGAGCGCGCCGGCGAGGAAGGTGTCGAGCCTGCACTGGGCGTTGCGATGCTCCCACTTGCTCTCGCTCACGCGCCGCGGGTCGGGCGTGTCGAAGCTCGGAGCCTTCGCCTCGCCCTTGATCCGGGCCATCTGCCCCGCGTGCCCGAGAGCGGCCACGGCGACGCGGTAGCAGAGATCGCGCGCTCCCGCGTCCTTCCACACGGCGTCGCACTTTGACCGGGCGGCGGCGGGAACCTTCGCGCGGAAGCCCGCGTTCACGGTCTTTTCCTTCTCCCAGAGCCGTCTCGCGCAGGCGTGCGCGGCGAAGTAGTCGGCCTGGCCTTCGGAGGCGACCCACAGATCCCACTTGAAGACGTAGCCCGCGAAATGATGGCCGAGCTCATGGCAGAGCAGCAGGGTGTAGGTGTCGGCCGTCGTGTCGGGCTGGCGCGCGTACTCGCCGTGCAGGATGAGCTGCCACTCGCGTCCTTTCCGCTCGGCCACGGCGTTGATGGTCTTCGAGGACCACCGGCGGTCGGCGACGAGCGTCGCGCCGTGCGAGGCCGCCATGGGCTGCCACTCGGCGACGACCCGGTCGATGAGCGCGTGGAACTCGGCCTCGGAAAGCGCGGCGCGCGTGGGCACGGGGATCGCCGTCACCGAAACAAGCACGAGCGGAAGGATCGAGAGCGCTCCACGGGCCATGACCGTGGAGTCTCATCGAAACCGCGCGCGGGCAAGCCCCGGCCGCCCCTAGAGCTTGGGGTAGGGGATGGGGCGAAGGGGATGCCTCTTTTCCTCGGCGCTCTGGCAGTCGATGCAATGCCTCGCATAGGGCAGATTGCGAAGCCGTTCCGCGGCGATCGGGTTCTCGCAGTTCGCGCAAAGCCCGTAGGTTCCGCGCTGGATGCGCTCGAGCGCCTCGTCGATCTCGCGGACCTCCCTTTGGTGCGTGTTCGCGAGCCTCAGGAAGTAATCCGCGCTCGTGTCGATCACCGACTCGTCGCCCACGTCGCCCGGCGAATCGAGGACCTGCTTGTCCAGGTTCTCGCGCGCCTGCAGCTCGCGCCGGAGGATCTCCGCGCGCCGCGATTCCAACCGGCCGACCAGCTCGGGGTAAATCTCCCGAACCGACGCCATCTCATCATCCTCGAAAACCCGTCTGCCTGCTCGCTCAGCCATATCCCCATGAACGAGCAAGGGATGTGCCCTTAACGCTGGTAAGCGGTCAGAGCGTTCCCGCCCATCTGGGGGACGAGCAGCTGGCGGCTGTCCGGGATGTAGCCGACGTCCGCCGAGTTCTTGAAGCCCTCGAGGATCACGCGCGGCGTCCCGTCCTTGCCGATCGAATAGACCTTGCCGGCCATCCAGTCGGAGACGATGAAGTTGCCGTCGGCGTCGCGCTCGAGGCCGTCGAGATTGCCCACGGGCTCCGCGGTCACGGGAGTCTTCGCCTTCGTCTTGAGGTCGATACGATAGAGGCGGCCCGGCTTCGTCACGGACCAGTCGGGCTTCATGCCCATTCCCCAGCTGGCGACCCAGAGCACGCCGTCGGAGACGAGAAGGCCGTTCGGGGATTCCCACTGCGGGCCCTGCACGAAGATCTCGGGCTTGTTCTTCGCGATCCGGTAGATGCGCGAGGCCGTCGTGTCGGAAACGTAGATGTCGCCGTTCGAGTCGATGGCGAGGTCGTTCAGGAACTTCGCGCCCTTCACGGAAACGCGATGCTTGATCGTCGCGGTGGCCGTGTCGATGCCGATCACGCGGTCGATGTCGGTCACCCAGAGCATCCCGCCCGCCGAGCGCATGCCCTTGGGGGCGTTGAGGCCCGAGACCCATTTCTCCTGCAGCATCTTCCCGCTCGCGTCGAGGCGCGAGATCCAGCCCTTGCCGTCCTTGCCGTCGGGCGCGCCGGCCACGTTCGAGACGAAGATGCTCGCGGTCGCCGGGTCATAATAAGCGCACTCGGGCGTGTCGACCGCGGTCACCGTCCAGGCGCCCTGGGGCGCTCCGGTCTGCGGGGCTTGCGCGCCTTCGTCCTTCGGCGCGGATGCGCACGAGGAAATGACGATCGAGATACCGGCCACGGAAACGAGAAGTGATTTTAGGGTCATGATTCCGAGATAGCACTGTTCCCCGCGCCGGTGCACGTGTTTTACTGGGGATATGGTGAACGCGCCGCTTCCCACGCTCTTTCCCTCCGGACTGCGCGGCGTGCGTTTCGCTCCTTCGCCCACGGGAAATTTTCACGTGGGGAATTTCCGCACGGCCTGGGTCTCCTTCGAGCTCGCCCGGCGCCACGGGCAGCCGTGGATCGTGCGCTTCGAGGACATCGACGCGCCACGGGTGCAGCCTCACGCGCAGATGCGCCAGCTCGAGGACATGCGCGTGCTCGGCCTGATGCCCGACGAGGTGACGATCCAGAGCCACGCGCACGCCAGGCACCGCGCGCTCTTCGATCAGGCGGTCGGGAGCGGACAGGTCTATCCGTGCACGTGCTCGCGCAAGGAGGTGCAGGAGGCGCTGGCCGGCCTGGCCTCCGCGCCGCATTCGCCGGACGCCTCGGCCGCCGTGTACAGCGGGCACTGCCGCGCGGAGCCCGCCCGCGCAGGCAAGGGCGCCGTCGCCTGGCGCTTCCGGATGGAAGACGAGTCGGGCACGCGCGATTTCATCGTCGGGCGGACCGAGGCGAAGGCTTTCACGCCGTCGTATCACTGGGCCTGCGCGATCGACGACGCCGACGGCGGCTACGCGCTTCTCGTTCGCGCCTGGGATCTGGCGCCCGTGCTCGAGCAGCAGCGCGCGATCCAGAGATGGATGGGCCGGATCGGGGCGGGGAAGGGCCTGCCCGAGGTTTTCCACACCGCGCTCGTGGTCGCGGACGACGGCTCGCGCCTCGAGAAGCGCACGAAGGGCGTGACGCTCTCCGAGCTCGAGGCCGCGGGGCTTTCCCCGGAGGAGATCGTCGCGAAGTTCGCCGCGAGCTTCGAGATGCCGTCGGCGCCCGGGGCCGACGGGCTCTGGGGCGAGGCAAAGCGCGAGCTTCGCCTGGGCGCGCTGATGGCGTATTAAGGGCCGACGATGGCGTCGACGACGCCGTCGGCCGCTTTGGCCGCGGCGGGAGCGGCCGCTTGCGCTCGGCCTGCGGCCGAGCTCAGGTACTCGAGCACGCAGTCGCCTACGGCGGGGACGTTCGCGGGCTTCATCCTCCCGCCGAGCGGGAACCCGCGCTGCGCGATTCGCGCCGAAACGTCGTAAGTGATTCCCTGCTTCTTGAAGAACTTCTCGATGCGGTCCTGGTGCTTGGTCAGCTCTTCATAGAAATTCGAGATCTCGCGCGCTTCTTCCTGCCACTTCTGGATGTTCGGGAGGTCCTTCAGCGCCAGATTGTTTTCCTGGTAGTACATCTCGGCGCGCAGCCAGTGGGTCAGCGCGAAGGCAGGCCTGTTCTCCGAGGCGATGATGTCGAGCTGCTGCAGGTAATACTTCCGGATCGCCTCGGGACTCATGCCGCGATCGAGCCACCTCTGGACCATGGCCTGGATCGGGGCGGCGAGAGCCCGGGCTTCCTCGTTCCGCACCCCTTCGAAGACCATGAGGTCCTTCTGGCGGCGGATCAGCCGGGTGAGCTCCGCGATCTCGTCACGCTTCGCGCCTTCGGCCTCGAGGGCCGGGATGATCAGGTTTTTCTCGACGTCCTTGGCCTGGGCGTAGGAGAGCTGGAAGCTGTTCAGGCGCTCGTTCAGGTAGGCCCACTGGTCATAGAGCAGGGAGAAGCCGGTATTGCGCGCGCGGATGTACTCGCCCGGTTGCCAGCCTTTCCAGTAAGCGTCGGCCTTCATGAACTCGGAGTAGAACGTCTCGGTGTCCTTGACGAAGTCCTCGGGCGTGACGGCGGGATGGAGGTAGCGCGCGGCGTCTCCCTTGAGGTCTTCGCCCTTTTTGGCCGCGTTGACCGCCTTCCTGCGCCTCCACCACTCTCCGGTGACGAAGTTCGCCCAGCCTACGAACTTCGGAGCCACCCGGCGGTTGACGATCTGCTCGAGGCGCTCGCGCACGGGGCGGATGGCGGGCTCGAACACGGTGTTCGTGATCTGGATGACCGGACCGAAGAAGAAGGCGTGCCGGACCTTGTCGAGGATCCAGAGCGTGCCGCCCATGACGACGCCCTGGAAGATCCAGCGCATGTAAGGATTCCCGCCAGCATTCTCCAGCGAGTCGACGAACTGCTTGTCTCCGGCGGTCAGGGCGCCCGCGGCCTTCCTTTCCTCGGTCTCCGGATCCTTCGCGTCGGCGGCGTTGGCGAGCTCGGCTTCCGCGCTCGCGAAGACGGCAAGCGTGATCTGGTCGACGGTCGCGTTTTTCAGAAGGGGAAGGGTTTGCGGCGAGAGGATCTTCGCCTCGGCGGCCTCCCAGGCCTTCGCGAACTCGGGCTTCGTGGAGAAGGCTCCCACGCTCTGCGCGCTCTCGCGGAGCAGGCGGACGTCAGCCTTGAGCTTCTCGAGCTCCTCGGCCGTCGGCGTGCCCGAGGCGGCGTACGATCCCAGCTTGCGCGCGGAGACGGCCTGAGTCCTTTTCGTGTCGATCTTCTTGAACGCCTCGGCGTTACGCGCGATCTCCTCCATCGCCTTCCGGTCGGGCTGGGCGAGCGCGAGCGGCTCGGCCGCGAACGCGGCCAGCAGAGCCAGGGCGACAATTCGATCCAGGAGGGACCCCGATGGCAGAGGCATCCCTCACTTTTCGGCGAAAAGCGTCAAAATCTTGAGTATTCGCAGGGTTATAGACCGGGCGGCGGCTCTTTCGCGGCGCGGAGCAGGTTGATCGGGACACACGACTCGTCGAATGCGGGCGGGACCGAGGGGTTGGGGGTCACGGCAGAGACGACCTTGCGGATCCTCAGGGCGCTGCGAAGCTCGAGGTCGATCTGCAGGTGGAGTCTGTCGAGCAGCCGTTCGAGGCGGGGAAGTACCTTGGAGTAGTAGTAGTCCCGGCCGTAGCTCGCCCTCATGATCTCGAACGCCTGGCGCGCGCCTGGCGCATCGACGTGGGCGCGATAGAACTCGGGATACTGGAACTCGAGAATGAGCGCCGTCGCGAGCGTCGAGGCGAGTTGATCCTGCGTCGTCATGAGCCCGAGATGCGAGTCGAGCACGCGCTTCAAGAGCACGGGCTCGATCCGGTAGGACCTTTCCATGGCTTCGCGGGCGGCCTGCAGGGCCCCGTCGAGCTGGGCGAGCTCGGTCGGATCCTTGAACGCGTTCCGGGCGTCGAAGAGAGCCTGATTCCTCCTCAGGAGCTCCTTGATCTCCGGAGCCGGGACCTTCTCCTGCTTCAGCAGGAGGTCCGTGTATGCCTCGAGATCCCTCATCTTCGCCGACGCGTTCGTGTCCGCGATCGAGGCCCCCATTCCATACAGGTTGAAAGGCTCGCGGAAGTCGAACTGATAGCTGTTGAAGCGCGCGTCGCGGAGATAGGCGGGCAGCTCCTCGATCCAGTTCTGGTTGGCTTCCTGCCAGCGTTTGTTGGCGGCCCTCCAGGCCGCGCTGGCCTCCTCGGGCGTCATGCCGGGAAAGTCGAGCGCGCGCGCGAGGGACTTGGCCTCCTCGAGCGCTTCCTTCGCGCCGTCGGCGGCCTTCTTGAGCTGCGCGGGCTTGCTGAACGCCCACGTCGTGATCCGGGTCAGCCATTCAAGGTGCTTCGAGCCTTTGACGATCGCGGCCTCGCGGATGGGGCGCACCGGCGACTCGAAGTACCCGCTGACGACCTGGTTGACGGGACCGTAGAGCAGAACCGCGGACAGGATCCCGAAGGCGACCCCGAGCGTGGTTACGACGATCTTCGTCCCGTGCGTGAGCGTTGCGCGCACGAGCGGCTGCGAGAATCCCTTCTCCACCTGCTTGGTCAGCCAGTGCGGATCGGGTTCGGCCCTCGCGCGCTCGGCGAGCATCACGAGCCAGGTCGAGGTGGCGAGCTCCTCGAGGTTCATGTTCTTCCAGCTCCGAACTTGAAGTCGCGTGAGAAAGCGGCCGTGGTTGAGCTTCCACCAGGCGCGGTACTGCTCGGCATCGATCGCCCCCAGCTTCCCGAGCTTGCCGATGTACGCATCGTATTCGCGGTCGAACGATGCGCGCGACTTCGCGTCGAGCTCCTGTGCCGCCACCGGATTTCCCGCGGGCGGCGTCTCTTCGCGAAGGGCCTCGGGAAAAAAGTCGCCGAGCTTTTTCTCGCCGGTCCGCATGATCTCGAGCGCGAGCTGCGTGCCCTGCTGCGAGGCAAGAGCATAAGGCGCGCTCACGGCTTGCGTCAGCGTGGCAAGGAGCAGAATCGAGGAGATGATCGAGCGCAGGCGCCGATTCCGGTACATCAACAAGTTTTCGGAACTCTTGGGGAAATACTTTAAGTTGCGAAGGCCATGCGCTTTCTGAGAAGCCACGGTTTCGTGAGGATTCCATGAAGACGCTACCGCTCTTCCAGCTCGACGCTTTCACGGAGCGCCTGTTCGCCGGGAACCCGGCCGCCGTCGTTCCTTTGACACAGACGCTTCCCGAGCCGCTCATGCTCTCGATCGCGGCCGAGAACAACCTTTCCGAAACTGCGTATATCCTGAAGCGTTCGCCGGGCCGGTACGACATCCGCTGGTTCACGCCGGTGACGGAGGCGCGGCTCTGCGGGCACGCGACTTTGGCGAGCGCCGAGGTGGTGTTCCGCTTCCTCGAGCCCGGTCTCGACGAGATTCGCTTCGCCTCGCGACATTCCGGCGAGCTGGTCGTGCGCCGCGCTTCGCGAGGGATGCTCGAGCTCGACTTCCCGACCTATGCCGTGAAGATCGTGAAAAAGGGGCCTGTTTCCGACGAGGCCGTGGGCGCACGCGTCCTCGAGTGGCATGGCAGCGCGAACGGAGCGTGGATCGCGGTGCTCGAGAACGAGGAGACGGTTCGCGGGCTCAGGCCGGACCTTGCCGCGCTCGAGAGGGCGGGAGCCGCTCTGTGCGTCTGCTCCGTCGGTTCTCGCGATTCCGGGGGCCCGTCCCGCGACTACGTGTACCGTTACTTCGATCCCGTCGACGGGATCCCGGAGGATCCGGTCACGGGATCGGCGAACTGCTATCTCGCGCCGCTGTTCGCCGCGCGCCTCGGAAAGCGCGAGTTCCGGGCCGCACAGCTCTCTCGGCGCGGGGGCGAGCTCTTCGTCCGCCTGGAAGGCGAGGGCGAAAGCGCGCGCGCGCGGATCGCCGGACACGTTTCGCTCTATCTGAAAGGCGAGATCGCGCTTCCCGCGGAAAGAGGGGACTAGCCCGCTTTCTTGAGCGGCTGGGCCTGGCCGGGCATTCCCTGCTGCTGCGCGGGGTTCGCGGGCTGCTGCTGCTGACCGCCGCCGCCCATCGCCATCTGCGCCTGGACTTCCTTCGGCGCGTATTTCAGGAAAAGCTGCTTGTCGTTCGCGTACTCCCAGGCCACTCCGCCGTCGACGTCGCCGCGGAGGACCGCTTCCATCAGGACGGTGTCCATGACCTGCATGCCTTCCTTCTTGCCGGTCTGCTGGACCGACATGAGCTGGAAGGTCTTGCCCTCGCGGATGAGGTTCGCGACGGCCGAGGTGTTGACGAGGATGTCGTGGAAGCAGAAGCGCCTGGTCTTGTCCGCGCTCGGCACGAGCTTCTGCGCGATGACCACCTTGAGCGTTTCCGAGAGAACGGTACGGATCTGGTTCTGCTGCTCGGAGGGGAAGGTGTTGATGATGCGGTCGATGGTCTTCGCGGCGGAGTTGGTGTGAAGCGTCGAGAAGACCAGGTGGCCCGTCTCGGCCGCCTTCAGGGCCAGCTCGACGGTTTCCGCGTCGCGCATCTCGCCGACCAGGATGACGTCCGGGTCCTCGCGGAGCGCGGCTTTCATCGCGGTCGCGAACGAGGTGAAGTGCTGCCCGAGCGAGCGCTGGTTCACCATGCACATCTTGCTCTCGTGCTGGAACTCGATCGGGTCCTCGAGAGTCAGGATGTGGCCGGCCACCGTCTGGTTGATGTGATTGAGCATCGCCGCGAGCGTCGTGGACTTGCCCGATCCGGTGGGGCCGGTGAGCAACACGAGGCCGTTCGCGTAGGAGGTAGCCGTCTTGCAGACCTCCGGCGGCTTGAGGTCCTCGAGCGTGGGCGGCTGCTCGGTGAGCACGCGCATGACGATCGAGAGGCCGTGCCTCTGGTAGAAGAGATTCACGCGGAAGATGCCGACGCCCGAGGCCTTGAACGCGAAGTCGATGCTCTTTTCGGCGAGAAGGGCGTCGCGCTGCGGCTCGGTCGTGATCTGCATGGCCATGGCTTCGACTTCCTGGGCGCTCACGGCCGGCACGTTCATCTTCACCACGTCGCCGCGGACGCGGATCATGGGGGGCGAGTTCGCCGCGACGTGAAGGTCGGAGCCCTTGTTCTGGACCATGGTCTGGAGGAGCTGGATCAGCGTCACTGCCATGCAGCCTGTATCGGAATTTCCGGTTCAGGGCCCAAGACGTATTTTTGCCGCGCCGCTCTCCGTCAAAAAACTGATCCAAGCTCCCTTGCCGTCGTTGACCCGGAGTCCGCGCATGGTGTTCAATCGTTTGAAATAAGAGGCGAAATGACAGAGGAAGCCGTCCAGGCGCATCCCGACTACTGGAAGAAGTGCAACAGCTGCAAGAAGCCGATCGCTTACCGCGCGATCTACTGGGTGTGCAACGTCTCCACCTGCAACCGCAAGCGCACCGGCCTCAGCTTCTGCACGGTTTCCTGCTGGGACGCCCACGTGCCGGGCATGAACCACCGCGAGTCCTGGGCGGAGGAGCGCCGCGCGCCCTCGAAGGACGAGTGGGAAAAGACCCTCAAGGGCGAGAGCGAGCCCGTGAAGCGCACGCGGGCGCCGAAGCCCGCGGCCGTCGCGCCCGCCGCCGCGATGCCGATGGATGCCGCCCCGAAAGTGATCCTCAGGAGAAAGAGCGAAACATGACCCTATTGCTGAATCAGGTCTTCAAGTTCATCAAACTTCTCAACTCCGACACGGGGTCCAACCAGATCGCCGCGGGCGTGGTCTGCGGGATGATCCTCGGCTTCTCGCCGGTGCTCTCGCTGCAGTCGCTGCTGGTGTTCATCGTCATGTTCTTCTTCCGGGTGCAGATCGGCGCCGCGTTCATGTGCGCGCCGCTCTTCGCGATCCCGGCCTACCTCCTGGATCCGATGTTCCACTCGATCGGGTCGAAGATCCTCGAGATGGAAGCTTTGCAGGGCGCCTTCACCAGCCTCTACAACATGCCCCTCATCCCGATGACCCGCTTCAACAACAGCGTGGTGATGGGAGCAGGCGTCGTGGCGATCCTGATCTCGCCCTTGGTTTACTTCGGCGCGCTCATCCTGATCCGCACGTATCGCGCCACCGTGGTCGCGCGCTTCCAGAACACCAGCGTCTGGAAGGCGTGGAAGGCGACGACTCTCTATCAGTGGTACTCGAAATACGAGGCTCTCCGTGGATAACCAGACTACGACCCCGCAGCAACCCCAGCAGGCAGCCCCCCAGAAGAAGCAGAAGAAGCCGAAGGGACCGATCCGCTTCGAGGCGATCGTCCCGTTCGCGATCATCTGCGGGCTCATCGCGCTGTATTTCGTGATCTTCTTCGATTCCCACCTCAAGTCCGCGATCGAGTGGGGCGCCACCTACGCGAACGGCGCCGAGGTCAACGTCGGCTCGGTGAGAACCAGCTTCATCAAGGCGTCCTTCGACATGACGGAGGTCCAGGCCACCGACCCGCAGGTTCCCGCGCGAAACCGGGTGCAGGTCGGGCGGGTCAGCTTCCGCGCGCTTTGGGACGCGCTCCTTCGCGCCAAGGTCGTCGTCGAGAACGCGTCGATCACCGGCATCGAGGTGAACACGCCCCGCAAGAGCCCGGGCTACGTGCTTCCTCCTCCGAGCGAGACCGAGTCGAAGCTCGTGGCCCTCGCCAAGGAGCAGATCGCCGGCACCGCGCTCGGCGACGTGGCGGCGATCCTCGAAGGCATGGATCCCACGCAGAAGATCAAGGACATCGGCAACGACCTCAAGTCGCTCGCGCGCGTGAACCAGCTCCAGGCGGCGATGGACCAGAAGGAAGCCGAGTGGAAGAAGACGCTCGAGCAGATCCCGAGCCAGAAGGATTTCGACGCGCTCCAGGCGCGCGTGAACGCCGTCTCGCTCGAAGGCATCAATCCCGGCAACGCCGTGGGCCGGGTCAACGAAGTGAAGGCGATCGTCGGCGAGGCGGAGTCCAAGGTGAAAACCGTCCAGACCGCTTCGGACAACCTCTCCAAGGACGTGAACGGCTTCGGGACCTCGATCGCCGAGATCGACAAGCTCGTGAAGACCGACATCAGCGACCTCGAGAACCGGCTGAAGCTCCCGAAGCTCGACGCGAAGAGCATCGCCGAGCAGCTGTTCGGCGACGCCGTCCTGAACAAGGTCGGAGGCATGGAGAAGTACGTGAACATGGCCCGCCAGTACATGCCGCCCAAGAAGGCGGATGGCGAGCAGGCGCCGATGAAGCCCCCGCGCGGGCAGGGGAAGACCTACCAGTTCCCGGTCACGGGCGGGTATCCCGCGTTCTGGATGAAGAAGGCGGAGATCAGCTCGACCGGCGCCCACTCCGCCGCGGGCGGGGACGTCACGGGCCGCCTGCTCGATCTGTCCTCGAGCCAGGCGCAGACGGGCAAGCCGTGGATTTTCGACATCAAGGGCGACTTCCCGAAGCAGAACTTCCGGAACCTCGTCGCCGCCGTCACGGTGGACCACCGGACCGCGAATCCCGTGGAACGGTTCAAGGGCAGCATCGGCTCGTTCCCGGTGCCGGCCCAGGTTTTCTCGAAGTCCGAGTCGTTCAGCTTCGGCATCAATCAGGCCGTCGGAAAAGCCTCCCTGGAAGCGGAGCTTCAGGGCGGGCGCTTCAGCCTCACCGCCGACAACGAGTTCTCGAACGTCGACTATCAGATGAGCGCGGCCTCCAAG